>NZ_JAKSXU010000058.1:0-1176 GCF_022829325.1 Methylobacterium sp. J-092
CTTCCCCTCGCCGTCGAGCAAGGGGCCGCAGCACCCGGTCACGAACGTGCGGAACGTGAGGTCGCCCTACTGGCGCCCGTGGCTGAAGCCGGAGCAGCGCTGCCTCGTGCCGGTGTCCTCGTTCAGCGAGTACGCGGACACGAAGCCGCGCAAGACCCCCGTGTGGTTCGCGCTCGATGAAGACCGGCCGTTGTTCGCCTTAGCCGGGATCTGGCGACCCTGGACAGGCGTGCGCGGTCCGAAGCGCGACGAGCCGGTGGAGGAGAAACACCGGCTCTACGCCTTCCTCACGACGGAGGCGAACGGCGTCGTCGGGCCGGTGCATCCGAAGGCGATGCCGGCGCTGCTGACCACGCCGGAGGAGTGGCGCATGTGGCTGGGGGCGCCGGTGGAGGAGGCTTTGTCTCTACAACGGCCCCTGCTGGACAAAGAGATGATGGAAGTGGAGCGCGGCAAGCGCACCGATACTGCTCAAAGCCGCGCTTAGAGCAGCTACTTCTTTGTAGCCAGGTAAGCGATTAGATCGTCAATTTTTTTGTCGTCCGGGTAGCCCGCAAAAATCATCTTCGTGCCGGGGACTTTGGCCTTAGGGTTTTTCAGCCATTCGTGCAGATTAGCTTCATCCCAAGTGATACCAGATGATTTCATAGCAGCCGAATAGTTATATCCTTCCTCAGAAGCTGACTTGCGCCCGACTACACCTGTCAGGTTCGGACCTACACCGTTTTTTCCAAACGCATGACACGCTTTGCAGGGAGCAAAGGCTTTCTCTCCTGCTACGATATCACCCTCAGCATGAGCGGCCATCGGAAGAAGAATAGTTGCTAGGGCACCGACGACAAAATGGCGCATGAATTTTCCTCGTAAAATGTTGTTAACGTCATCGCATCAGCTAAGGAAAAAGCTCGTATAACAACCTACCCGCGACGTTATGCAGGCCTTCAGTGGCGCAAATAAAGTTTCCGTGGTGCCCTTCACGGTCTGCTGCGGCGAGTGTCGCCAGTGCAAGTGGGGCAACTGGAGCTGCTGCGAGCGCACCAATCCAAATGGAACGATGCAGGCCAAGGTGTTCGGCTATCCGCTCGCCGGACTGTTCGGCTTCTCGCACCTTACCGGTGGCATACCCGGCGGCCAGGCTGAGTACCTGCGGGTGCCCTACGCCGACATCGGCGTAGG
>NZ_JAKSXU010000062.1:0-12160 GCF_022829325.1 Methylobacterium sp. J-092
GTCAGCCGCTGATTGGCGAGGGCGTTACGTTAATGCCCCCGGTAATCGTATATTCTTGCCGGAACTCACTTGGCGGGCTCGACAAGGTCCATTCTGGAAGGGCCAGAGGACTGCTGTTCCGCTGGCGCCTGAGGATCTTTGCCAGGAGCGTAAGTCGTAGCCGCAGAAGGAACAGGCCGGGTCTTGTTCTCCGCAGTCGAGTTACCACCAGGGTCGGCAGCATCCTTCGACGCTGACCCTTCCCGAGGCACCGGGGCTTGGCTCCAACCGTCCTGAGCGCTTCGGTTCTTATCCCCCATTGCGTCAATACCCTTGATCTCACCGGGCTTTGTCTGGGCGGACGCTCCTGGCGCTAGCATCAGGACGGCGCAAACGGCCAAACCGGCTCTGCCAATGAATGAGAAGCGAAGCATAATAGAATACCGGTTTTCTTGGATTATTTAGGCCAACAAATCCGGCAAGCCAATGTTCATGCGGCATATCAAAATGCCGATTGCGATTTTTATAAACTTAGGGTTGTGATGCTATTCGCACTACATGAACGTTCTTATGAACAAATCACGGAACGGTTCACCACCGCCGCACTTGTTCTCTCGGCGAGTTCGAAGGGGTGCGATGAAGGTGTTTCAGGTCAGGCAGCGTGCGACCGGAGCCATCCTTTGGACCGGCTCGGCCTCGGATGAGATCGCAGCCCTCGACGCGATGGCGCACGAGGCGGGGTACTATGATCACTCCGACATCCCGCAGACCGTTAGCGGCGGCGGATTGGCCGTCGAGGTGGTTATGGTCTGAGCCCTTCTCCGTGATGGCTCAGCCGATTTGGATACCCACTACTATCAGCCTGCAGGGGCTGTCGTACTGATAGGGAGCGTCCCGACTATGATCGACTCAAAGCGGCCCGAGACCGATCCCGCTGAAACGCCGCCTGGCGAGCGATCCTACGAAGATCTCCCCGCGACCGGTAGGTCGCAGGGTTCGTTGTCGCCCGGCGCTACGGAGCCCAGCGATATTGAGGCGCCGCGCAATGACGAAGGAGCCACGGGGCACGAGGCCTTCGATAAGGCGCGAGCTGAAACGCAGCAGCGGAAATGAACTCCCACCAAGCGCCGATTGGCCAGCTATGGAGCAGGCGTCAACCATTCCACGGCATCAGTCCTGACCACCCTACTGACCGCCACGCATCGCTCTGCCAGGGTTGCCGCTAGCTTGCCGTACGGCTTCGCTAGCCGTTATCGACTGCTTCGCTGACTGTCGCCCCTCCCAACCACGCGATCGCCGCCTCCAGCGATTTGAAGGAATGTGTCACGCTTTCAAAAGGAGGCGGTCGTTGATCCGAAGGAACGGCGTCGAGCAGCTCGGCCTGCCACCCGCTTACGCCGCCGCCCGCGGTGATATTTCGAACGAGGCTACCGACGATTTTCCCATCGAGCGCAAGGTCATAACTACCGGGTGCAAGCCGGTGGAGGGTGTACGTCACCGTTGGTGTTCCTCAAACGCTTGCCGAGCAAAACCGTAGCTACCGCTGATAACGAGACACTGCGGACCTTCGCCTTCAATAGCTCGTTGGTCCTGCGGGCACAGGAGAGGTTGGGGGGAAATTGTGGGCTGGCAGGGTATGAAAAGCGCACCTCGGGACGGGCAACGGTTCGTTGCCGGCCTATGGATCGAGAAGGGCGCCGCCCCTCAGTTCGAAATGCACATCATCCGCGCCGACATGCGTGGCAAGGGCGTCCACCCGGAAGATGACCGGGGGTGGTCATGGAACGACTACACACACTGGATGCCGCTGCCCATACCTGCCAGATCGGGCACCTCGGATCGTCCGGCGTTGGGCGGAAAGAGTGTAACCCCTCCCATGATGCATCGAGCTTACGGTGTTGGCTGAATATGAGCCCCGGGCCAGCGATCGCCTGGAACGCCGTCGATGATCGCAGCCTTGCCGGCATCAGACTGGCTCACATAGATCCTGGTCCTCTTCGTCGAACACATGTTCGATCACGCTGTACGGCGGACCTGTGAACCATCCGATCGCTTCAGCCTCCTGTCGGGATACCAGCCGAGTCGTGACCGGCTCGCCAAGCTCTTTGCTGGCGATCGTCGCTTCATCCACCTGGATCGCGAGCACCGTGCGTGTGCCGATGTCGGTGCAGCGGTAGCGCCGGCCGGAACATGTGAACTCTGATCCAATCCTGAAATCTGACAGATCCATCGGCGTCTCCTTCGCCCTGGCATCTATTATGAAGCAGTTTTTGGCTTGCTCGCCACCTGAGGGAGGTGGTGTGACAGGACAAAATGGCGTGCTTGTCGATGCGGCATCAGAAACATGGTTCAGGTGCTGTCGCGTGGTCGCGCGTCCGTGGTGGGCAGGCTGATCGACGCAAAACCGGCATTCCATTGCTGAAGCAAACTCGACTTCACATCCCCGTGACGGCAGCGACACGGTTCAGTAACCAGATCGCCACATGCCGATCATGGTGCAGCGGTAAACATCTCCGCTTCTGCGATGAACCGGAGCATCAGCATGGTACTCGCCGACCTCGATAAGCGTGCCGAGCTGACTGTCTGGCCGTCCGGCGCGCCGGCTCATACTGCACACGGGCAGGCGTTCTCCACACTGCGCGAAGCCCTTGTGGCTGCGGCCGAAAGCATCCAGGCCGACGACGCGCAGCCCTGGATCATCACCGAGGACGGCGACATCCTCTCGCCACGCTGGATCAGGGCAAACGCCGATCCGCACCGGCTACAGTAAGATGGCAAAGAGCAGGCCATAAGCCGGCGCCGGCGGTTCCTGTTCCCCGCTGCATCGACCTTCACGCAACCAACCCGACCCGAGGCGTCACGGGCACGATGCAGGGAACTGGCCCGCATCGGCCTGTCGTCGCGTGCTCCCTGTACCGAGCGACCTAACGACGTTCGCGACCGTCGCCGGCGCGCAAGCGTCGAGAGCTCGGCTGCATAGCATCCCGCAAGGCCGAAGACCCGTCCGGCATGGCGAACGCCCGCGTGCGGCTACCGCATAGCTCGGCCGGCTCTACCCGTCGCGCGGATCTCGGATGGGGCTCTGTCCACGAGGTTGCCCACCGCTGGTCGGCAGCCCTTCTGAGGGTGCCGAGCCCCTGATTTCACAGGGTAGGAAACATCAGTAGGCGTGCGCTTCGCAGATTTGCACCCTCCCCCCTCTGCGGGGGCGGGGTGAAGATGGAGCACCGGCCCCTTCCGCGCCAGCCGTAGCCAAGCCGTCCACTCGGCCGACACGATGCGGACCACGTTCGTGTCGTTGCGGAAGCCCGTCACGCGCCGCTCCTCGACCGTCACCAGCCCGAGCTTGCGCGCCTCCCGGATCGCGTTGCGCACGGTGGTCTCAGCGACGCCGACGATCGCCGCGAGATGTCCGACGGCGAGGCGGCAGTCGCCCCGCCGGGCAGTCTCGGCCGCGACGAGCGAGAGCACCGCCTGCTCAGCCAGGGTAAACCGTGCCGAAATAGCCGGAGGCAGCCGCCCAGAGGCCGCCCAGCGCCGTCGGCGAGCCATCGAGGCATCCGTACGCGGCCGAGTGCCGGCGCGGCTCCTGGGGCTTCCTGTACGGTTCTCGACCTGTTCGGCGGATCGTTCAGTTCCTGACAGTTGCCGCGCCTCAATCAGCCCAGACAGCGCCTCGGCTTCGGCTTCAGACAGGTGCCCATCCCCGAACGCCTTCCACAGCGCGGATGCGACAGCCGGCAGCGCGGCGCGCGGGGCTGCCTCCGCCTGTCGGCGGATCTCGTAGGCATAGTTCATCGGTCACAGCCCTGCTTGGGCCGCGTCAAAGCAGGGGGCTCGGCGTCCACCGTCCCCGGCAAAAGGCAAAGCGCCATCGTCTCGGGAAATGATCCCGATTGACTCCCGGCGGGAGCTATGATGTCTGGGGAGTTGCAAACCGGTCCCCGGACCTCATCGATTTCGACGGCCTCACCCTTGCAGGGGTGGGGCCGTTGGCGTTTTGGGCTTAGGTCTTTCTCGCGGCCTTGGTCCCTTGTCTCTGCCGGCTCACGACTCGCCATAGGGCGCGCCATAGCCGGACATGGCATGTCGGCCGGCAGGCACGGCTAAGTCAACGTCAGGGATTGATCAGCGCGGCCATGCACGGCAGACTCTCTACGATCGCCGACTTGCGCAGGACCGGCCACATTACCAGCCACGAGATCGTTGCGGCGATCGACGCCTACATGCGCAACCCCGCGGCCGGCCCCTACCGCTTCGCCAGCGGTCACAGCCTTGACGTGGCGGCGCTCGTCGCCCTGACCATCAACCGGGACATGCTCGCGAGCCGCCCTGGTCCGCAGGAGAAGACGTTTCGGATCGCGGTCGCGGGCGTCATCATGGCGGCGCATCCGACCACACCGTGATCATTGTGGGCAAAAAGAAGCCCGCTGCGGCATGAGCCGAGCGGGCTAAGATTATCCTGTCCGGGAAACCGGTAGGCACGTAAGCAGGCGTGTGGTTCCAAATCCCCGAACGATGGAAGGTATCCCCGTCGCTTTTTTAGGATGCCGCCATCTCACGCGGCCCGTACAGTAGCGAGGAAGCGTCCGACCTCGGCCGTGAGGGTCTCGGCCTGACGCGACAGCTCCGAGGCCGCACCCAGCACCTGGCTTGCAGCCGCCCCCGTCTCCTCCGCCGCACCCGCCACGCCGGCGATGTTACTCGTGACCTCGCCAGTTCCCATCGCCGCTTGGCTGACGTTGCGAACGATCTCCTGTGTTGCCGCGCCCTGCTCCTCCACGGCGGCCGCGATCGAGGTCGCAACCGCGCTGATCTCCTGGATCCGCCCGGCGATGCCACCGATCGCCGTCACGGCTTGACCGGTGGACGCCTGGATGCGTGCGATCTGTCCCGAAATCTCGTCAGTCGCCCGCGCCGTCTGCGAAGCCAGCTCTTTGACCTCGGCAGCGACAACCGCGAAGCCCCGTCCAGCCTCACCAGCCCGCGCCGCCTCGATCGTGGCATTCAGCGCCAACAGATTGGTTTGGCCAGCGATGGTGGAGATCATGCCGACCACGTCCCCGATGCGCGAGACCGCCGTGCTCAACTCCTGCACCAGCGTTCCGGTTTGATCGGCTTCGGCAACAGCCTGCAGCGCCAGAGCTGCCGAGCCATCGACCTGGCGGCTGATCTCCTGCACCGATGAGCCAAGCTCCTCGGCCGCCGCGGCCACCGTGTTGACGTTGGTGGCGGCCTCCTCGGCGGCGGCGGCCACAGTCGTGGACTGGCTCGCCGTTTCCGTCGCCGTCGCGGTCATGGTCTGGGCCGTGGCCTGCAACTCGGTCGCCGAGGACGACACCATGCTAATGATGCCACCGACCGCCGCCTCGAAGCCGTCGGCCATCTGACGCATCCCGGCCTTGCGCTGCTCCTCGGACGCCAAGCGCGCCTCCGCAGTGTCTGCTTCCAGCTGACGCGCGCGGATCAGGTTGTCCTTGAACACCTGTACCGCTGCGGCCATCGCGCCGATCTCGTCCCGGCGATAAGCGTGTTCGATGGAGATCGATGCATCGCCCGACGCAAGTCGACGCATAGCCTCGCCCAGTCGCTTCAAAGGGGTCAGGCTTCGCCGCATCCAAAACCACAGCACGGCGCTGCATGCGATGGCCAGCAACGCGCCGATCAGGCCGGAGTGCCGCTTCAACCGAGTTACGACGGCGAGGTGGTCGGTGCGTTCGACCCCGGTGTAGAGAATGCCAAGGGTACTTCCGTCCGCAGCTAGGATCGGATCGTAGGCAGTGAAGTATGGGACTCCAAGGATCTCGGCTTCCCCTCGGTAGGGTCGACCTTGTTTGATCACCGCGTCGTAGACGGGCCCAGGGGCCAAGCGTGTACCAGTCGCACGGGTCCCATCGGGTTTGGTTACGTTGGTGGCCACACGCAGGTCGCCGAGGAAGATCGTGGCCGTCCCGCCGATGATAGCGCGAACACGATCAACGGCAGGGTCCTCAGGTCCGATGGGATGGGACCCCACTTGCAGATGTCCATCGATCAAGCCGAAGCGCTGCGAGCCGCCCTCGTCAGCAAGGCTCTGCCGCAGCAGTCGCATATTGCTCTCCAGCACAGCGGACGCGTGCTGCGTCATGTCTGCCTCCACCTCATGTAGGATCACGCCGATCGTCGTGAACGAAGCAATGCCGACCATCACGGTCCCAACGACGCTGAGGCGCATGGGGAGTGACAGGGAGGGTCGGCCGAGGCGGCGCAGGTTCATTCGGGAGGGCTCTCATGGCGTGAGGCCGATCTCTTCGCGATGTACCGTTATGTGCCCAAGGAGGAGTGACACGCCACAGTCAAAGCGAGGGATCGTGATAGAGGTTGGGCAGACAAACTATTGCAATTACATCGCGAGCAACTATTGCATTTCGAATGCATCTTGATTTGTTAATTATTAATTAAATTTACCCAGCCGACTGCGTTATGTCGCATAGCTGAGCATTCTATCATTTGATACATCGACATAGTTGCGATACTTCAGATAAGTTTACAGCTTAAAATGCAACCTAGCATCAGAATTTTCTTGCCTACACAGACAAGCCATCGACCTGGGCGCTGATGGGCCGCCACGCTGAACGGGTCGCACTGGACCTGATGCTCGGCAGTGCGCGACGCGATTGGTCGGTCTGGTCGGTCGAAGTTTACGAAGCACTCGGGCGGCAGATGCTGTCGAGGCCGTTCGCGGATGTGCTGGCCAGCAGGCCGCCGCCACAGGACTGATGGCGGCCCTCGGCCGCGTTGCGCCGATCGTACCGCACCCCTTATCCCCGCCGGCCCACCTCCGGCGAGACCCATGGTATCACCCGCACCGATCCGACCCACGCCCTCCGACGTCCAGGTCTGGCGCGACGCGCTTGAGGCCATGAAGCCGACGGTGCCGCCCTGTCCCGGGCTCTCGGCGCTGCGCTGGCAGGAGATGCGCGAGGCGGCGATCGACTTCCTCGACCGGTTCGGCGAGGACGCCATCGCCTTCGGCTGGACGGCCACGGATCTCTTCGGCGTGCATCCGACCGTCGGCGTGGTTCGCGTCGACTACTGCGGCGCCCTGATCCTGACGATCAAACCGATCCAGACGCCTATCGCCAAAATCGATTGGGGCCACCGAACACCGGGCTGCGAAAGCTGCTGCTGACAGGCCGCAATACGATGCAGCCTGCGCTTCGGTGAGAAGCCGGGTAGCGGGTAAGGGCACGCCGCGTTCGCTCATTGGCTACCAATGCCTCCATCGCGATCCTTCCGCCCTGTGACCCAGAAGAGCCCGACGACATCGCGCAGTTTGGCGGCGAAGGCCGGGTCGGTGGAGAGCTTGAACTGCCGGACCCGATGCGGCTGTAGGCCGTGCCCCCGCCAGATCCGCCGCACCGACGAGATACTGATGGCCGCGGCCTTGCTCATGGCGGCGGCCGTCCAATGCGTGGTCTCGCCGGGTGGTTCTCCTTGCGTCAGAGCCACCACGCGCGCCGCCACCTCCGGCCCCAGCGGCGGGATGCGCGCCGGCCGTGTCTTGTCCCGAAGAAGCCCGTCGACGCCCTCCTGCGCGAAGCGGTCCTGCCAGCGCCAGACCACCGTCTTGGACACGCTTGCCTCACGCATGATCGCGTGCGTCCCGAGCCCATTGGCACTCAGCAGCACGATGCGGGCGCGCCACACGTGCTTCTGCGGCGTGTTTCGATCCACAACCAGTGCTTCGAGCCGAAGGCGATCCGAACTGGAGAGCGTGAAGGAGATGCCGCTGCGCATCCCGCCAGACTCGCAGGATGGGCCTCAAACCGAAACCCCACACGGACTCAACCGTCAGGGCTCAACCACTAGCGTGGTCAGGGTCCGGCAATGTCACCTCGGCCGCCGGCGTGGCGTTCTTAAAGATGGTGGGGGGACGCTGATGCCACCGAGCTCTCGGGAGCCAAGGAGGGCAGTGCTCCTACTGCCCCCTTAGAATGCTCGCGACCACGTGGGGCATACGCCGGAAGGCCCTCGGCTTGGTTCGCCTTGATGCGCTCGCGGAGCGCTACGGCCCGCTGGGCGATCGTACCCGCATCGCATCGGCGACAGGGGCCGCCGCGACCGACGGCCTGACAGTTGGCGGGGTGCTGGCATGAGGGACGTGGCATTGCAGCCACGATAAGCAATTCGAGGCCAGTATCACCCCCCCTCCCCCTGCACGGTAGCGGAACTCGTGGTGATGTAGCGGGCAGGATCGTGTTGCCGTAGCAGCTAGGCTCATGTTTGCGCCGTCATTGCCTGGAGCTAAGTTCCTGCCAGGTTCCTCCCCCGAACCGTTCTCAACACACCCCGGTGCGCCCTTAACCCCGACGCGCCGTTTTCGTTGGCGCGACCATGGGAGGAGCGTACCGTCCCACCACGAACCCCCAAGGGATGGTCGATGCGACGCTTGGAAAGCTGGATAGCCCTTGAGGCTGAGGCGCTTACTGATCGGATCGAGGCTCACCGAGCCGAACACGCCGCGATCACTAAGGCATCCCGCGCGATTTTTAAGGCGTCTCGGACGGTCATCGAACGAGCGGCAATTCGTGCCGCTACGTCCCGCAAGCTCCTGGCGCCGCGATCCCGCAACAAGGGCTGATGCGGTCAGGTAGGCTTGCTACCTAGTACCACATCATCGCAGCTCGCCCGGCTTGCACACCGACCGCAAGGCGTCTGGTCCGTTCTAACGTAGGCTTTTTCAAACACCACAAAACCATTATTAAGACACCTTAAAACGTCTGTAAGGGCACTATTGCCATCCCTTCGCGGTGGGTTTCTCGATCACGTGATCGATCCCCTCTAGGATAAGGGAGTGGATCGAGCGGCCCCGATCCTCGGCGATGCGGGCGAGTGCGGCATGCCGAGCGTCATCGAGGTAGACCGTCTGCCGGGCGGCGACAGGGCGGCGGCCCTTAGGCCTGCCTATCGGCTTTGCGGCAGCGATCTGCGCTCCGTCAGTCGGACCAGCGGGGGGCACCTCGGGCAGAGGCGCTATATCAGCAACAGGTGCGTGCTCCGGTGCTGCAACAGCCTCGTCTTCATCCTGGTCGGCCTCACGGGCAGCGGCTGCGGCGGCTTTGAGAGCGAGGGCTTGCGAGGCGTTCGGACGGCGGCTCATGGGGTCTCCCCGAGGCGGACCATGACGGCATCGGCGAGCGCCGAGAACTCAGCAGCTGACGGTGTGTCGGACGGGACGGACTCGCCGGTCGCGAGGCTATCGGCCACGATGGCGCGATAGGAGATCGTTGGAGCCACGGGCTCGGTCAATGCTGCCAGGGTCGCCACCACGTCACGCCCGGCCCCGGTTCGTCGGTCGATGCGGCTCGGGACGATCAGGATGTCGGGCCGGTCGCGTTTTGCCGCCTTTCGATGCCGGCGGATCGTACCGACCGTCTCGGCAGCGCCGCGCACGTCCAACACGGTCGAGCCGGCCGGGACCAGCACGAGGTCGGACACGGCGATGGTAGCCCCGAACGCCGCGCCCATCGAACCTGGCGCGTCGATCAACACGAAGTCGGTCCCCTGTGTGCGCACTGCCCTGACCCAGGCCGAAACCGCGGCGTCGCCGGCCTCCTCAAGGAGATGGGCCATCACCTTAAAGGGAAGCTGCCCGTCCTCGGCGATCGAGGCGGCATGTGCGGCCGGGTCCGCATCGAGGACGGTCACTGTGTGCCCGCGGCGGTGTAGCTCGGCTGCAAGATTGAGCGCCGTCGTCGTCTTGCCGACGCCGCCCTTGCTCTGCGCCAACCCTACAATTCTCACCATTACGGCGTCACCCTCTTATCAATGTGGTGGCATAAAACCACCAGACCAGCATCACCATCCCGCTTTCTGACTACCTGCCGACGATCGCGGATAGTTTCGCGGAGGCGTCGAGGGATGCTGTCTGGTACGCCACCGTCGCCACATTTTCGTGGTGTGATGATAGCGGTACGATGGAATGATGATCGCGCGACCATAGCCGGCGTGATAGTGTCTGAGAAGGACAGTTATCGGACACGATGTCATGTCGGCGCTGAAATCTCACGATCCGGGCCCGCGTGCGTCTTTGCCGATCGTTGCAGGCCTCTCGGATCAGGCACGGGCATTCCAGCGCGCCGGCAAGGCCAAGAGCACGCAGCGGGCCTATGCCAGCGACATCCGCCTGTTCTCAGCGTGGTGCTCGAAGTTCGGATTTCAGACGATGCCAGCGTCGCCGCTCGCCGTGCTCGAATTTCTCACGCACGAGGCGACTGCGGGAGCGAAGGCATCGACCATCGGCCGGCGGCTCGCCGCGATCCGGTACGCGCACAAGCTCGCCGGCCAGCCGGACCCGACCGACGACGAGGGTCTACGAGAAGGCTTGCGCGGTATCCGGCGAGAGGTCGGCACACGCCCGACTCAGAAGGTGGCGGCCACCGCCGACATCATGGCTGCGATCCTGATGCGGACGCCAGACACCCTTACGGGTAAGCGCGATCGGGCGCTGCTGGCCCTTGGGTTCGCTGGCGCTTTCCGCCGATCCGAGCTGGTAGCCCTGGACG
Organism: Methylobacterium sp. J-092; assembly: GCF_022829325.1. Taxonomy (NCBI): domain Bacteria; kingdom Pseudomonadati; phylum Pseudomonadota; class Alphaproteobacteria; order Hyphomicrobiales; family Methylobacteriaceae; genus Methylobacterium; species Methylobacterium sp. J-092. Next base: position 10,527 of record NZ_JAKSXU010000062.1, read on the forward strand.
TGGCCGACCTCCGCGAGGAGCCCGAGGGCATGCGCGTCTTAGTACGGCGGTCCAAGGTTGATCAGGAAGGGCAGGGCTTCGAGAAGGCGATCCCGACCGGGCGGTTCATCCGACCCGTCGCCATGGTGCGGGAATGGCTTGATGCTGCTGGGATCACGGCAGGGCCGGTGTTCCGGCCAGTCAACAAGGCAGGGCGTGTCGAGGCTGACAGGCTCGGCGACAAGACCGTGGAGCGCATCATCAAGCGCTACTGCACCGCGGCTGGACTCGATGCCTCTACGTTCGGGGCGCACTCGCTGCGGGCCGGTTACATCACGTCTGCGGCCGAGCGCGGTGCGGACCTCGCCCGGATCATGGATCAGTCAGGGCACCGCGATCCGCGCACGGTGGTCGGCTACATCCGCCGGGCGAACGCCTTCAAGGGGCATTCGGGGAGCGGGTTTTTGTAGCAAACACCTGTCCCTGAATAGCTGTCACACTGGAATGATCGTATCTCCGGTCAAGCAGCTGCGTGCAGCCATTGCCGCTCGACCTCGCCCCAGCCGGCCAGGAACGCCGCGACGCAGGCCGGGTCGAAGTGCGAGCCTGCGTTGTCGGACAGGAGCGCCCGCGCCTTCTCGAGCGACCAGGCCTCCTTGTACGGCCGCTCCGAGACCAGGGCGTCGAACACGTCGGCCACGGCGACGATGCGGCCCGACAGCGGGATCGCCTCGCCGGCCAGGCCCGCCGGATACCCGGTGCCGTCCCAGCGCTCGTGGTGGCTCGCGGCGATCTCGGCGGCGAGCTGAACCACGTTCGAGGTGCTGCCTTCGAGGATGCGGCGGCCGCGCTCGGCGTGCTTCTCCATCTCGCTGCGCTCGTCGACCGAGAGCGCGCCCTGCTTGAGCAGGATCGCGTCGGGCACGCCGATCTTGCCGACGTCGTGCATGGTCGAGGCGAGGCTCAGGAGCCGGCAATATTCGGCGTCGAAGCCGAGGTTCTTCGCGATGATGCCGACATAGGTCGAGACCCGCGCGATGTGGTTGCCGGTGTCGGTGTCGCGGTGCTCGGCCGCGCGCATCAGGAGGTCGATGATCTCGCGCTCGCGCGCTTCGATCACCGAGACGGCGGCGGCGACCTCGCGCGCCAGCCACGCCGCGCGGTCCTGCTCCTGGCGGTGGGCGTGGCTGATCTTCATCAGGTTGCCGACGCGCGCCCGGATCTCGGCGGGGTCGAACGGCTTGCCCAGGAAGTCGGTGGCGCCGGCATCGAGCGCCTGACGGCGGACCGTGCGCTGGTCTATGCTCGTCACCATGACGATCGGCACGTGCGCGAAGCCCGCCACGCCGCGCGCGGCCGCGATGAACTCGAGCCCGGTCATCCCCGGCATGTCGTAGTCGGTGATGGCGATGCCGATGCGCTCGACGTTGTCGCGCAGGAACGCCAGCGCCGCGACGGGGCAGGTGAACTCGACCGGCTCGCAGTCGGGCACGGGCTTCAGCGCCTGGACGACGAGCAGGTTGTTGAGTTCCGCATCATCGAGGATCAGCGCGAGCATGAGGCTCCATCCCGTCGGCGGTGAAGGGGGCCCGTCGTCATTGCGTCAGCAGCAGCCGGCCGGAGACCGGGCCGACGCCCTTCGGCACCGGCACGCT
>NZ_JAKSXU010000068.1:0-12075 GCF_022829325.1 Methylobacterium sp. J-092
TCGTGGCCCTGTCGGACCTGTTCGTGCAGGTGCTGCGCCTGTGCCGTGCGGCTGGTCTGGTCCAGTTCGCCCACGTGGCGGTGGACGGGACCAAGGTGAAGGCCAACGCCTCCCGCCACAAGGCGATGAGCTACGGACGCACGAAGACGGCCGAGCCGGCGCTGGCCGTCGAAGTGACGCCTGGCTGGAGCAAGCGCGCGAGGCGGACGCGGCCGAGGATGCGGTGCAGGGCGCGAACCACGGGGTGACGAGACGCCGGACTGGAGGGCCGACAAGGTGCGGCGGCTGGAGACGATCTGCCCTACCAAGGCTGCGCTGGAAGCGGAAGCGATCGATCCGCCCGACCCCGAGGACGAGAGGGGGCCGGGTGCATCGTCGGGCATGCGCTGGCAGGGTCGGCCCCTACGTGCCGAGGACGGTGGGCCACCGGACCGGGCGCAGCGCAACTTCACCGACCCGGACAGCCGCATCCTGCCGACCCGCGACGGGTCCGTGCAGGGCTACAATGGGCAGATCGCCGTCGATGCCGCGCATCAGATCATCGTGGCGCACCGCCTTGTGACGAACGCCGCCGACACCCGCGCCTTCGTGCCGCTCATCGACGACATCCGCGCTCATTTCGGGCGCAAGCCGGGCGAGGTCTCGGGCGATGCAGGCTTTGCCAACGAGGCGAACCTAGCAGCGCTGAAGCAGCGGCGGATCACCGCACATCTCGCTCCATGGCGGGCGCGCTACGGAGAGGCGGATGCGGCCGGTCGTCGAAAGCTGACGAAGACGCCCCTGATGCGTGCGATGGCCGCGCGGCTGAAGCGGGCTGGCCGCCGGAGCCGCTACCGCCTCAGGAAGCAGGTCGTCGAGCCGGTGTTCGGGCAGATCAAGCAGGCCCGGGACCTCCGACAGTTCCTGCTACGCGAGCTCGATCAGATCCGCGGCGAATGGGCGATGATCTGCACCGCCTACAACCTCCTCAAACTGGCCAAGGCCGCGCACTGAGCCCAAGCCGACACACCCGTCTGCACAGATTTCGAAGCTCATTCCCCGTCCTAGCTGTGCAGTCCCGAGGTGAGATGGATTGGATCGTATCTGAAGCGGTCTGGATTGTCTGCCCAGGCCCGGCAGGTCGCTTCATACGGAGTGAGGCCGCGTAGGGTCTTGAGCCGCCGAGCGAAGTTGTAGGCATCCGGGAAGGCGGCGAGGTGTTCCCGCAGCTGATCGTGGGTGTCGTAATGGTAGCGCTTGACCGTCGCCTCCTTGAGGGTCCGGTTCATGCGCTCGACCTGGCCATTGGTCCACGGGTGGTTTGGCTTGGTGAGCCGATGCTCGATGTCGTGTGCCCGGCAGATCTGGTCGAAGCGGTTGACGCGGTACAGGGCGGTCGGGCCGCGACGGTTCTTGGGCAGCTCGGCGAACTGGATGCCGTTGTCGGTCAGGATGATGTGCAGGCGGTAAGGACAGGCCTCGATGAGTGCCTCCAGGAAGGCGCAGGCCACGGGTCGATCAGCGCGTTCGTGCAGCTGGGCAAAGGCGTATTTGGACGTCCTGTCGATGGCCGCCCAGAGGTACAGCTTGCCTTCGCCGGTGCGAACCTCCGCGATGTCGATGTGGAAGAAGCCGATCGGGTAGGCCTTGAACGCTTGCTTGCCAGGCTTGTCGCCGCCGACCTCGGGTAACCGGCTGATCCCATGGCGTTGCAGGCAGCGATGCAGCGACGAGCGGGTCAGGTGCGGGATGGTGGCCTGCAGCGCGTAGAGGCAGTCGTCGAGCGGCAAGAGGGTGTGCCGGCGGAAGGCGACGATCACCGCCTCTTCCTCGGTCGTGAGCACGGTAGAGTGCGGTGTCTTCGGTCCCATCGCCGCGTCATGAAGGAAGGCTCGCTTACGCCACTTCGCGACTGTCTTGGGGTTCAGTCCGTGCTGGGCGGCAAGATCTTTGAGCGGAGCTTGCGATCGCTGTAGCGCTGCTCTGACCGCGTGCGTAGTCGTGGCGCAGCCGTGAGGAACCTGTCCCATAACGCCTCCCGGAATGCAGCGACCTCAGCGAAACTGATGCCACCACACCTCGGGACTGCACAGCTAAAAGCGTTACTCGGACGAGCTCGTAGCAAACGTTTTGCAAACGAACAAATCGCCTTCGCCCTGCGTCAGGCGAAGAACAGCACCTCAGTGCATGAGGTTTGCCGGAAGATGGACGTTTTTGAAACAACCTTCTACCGCTGGATGAAGCAGTTCGTCGGCATGGGCGTACCAAGTATATGTTGATTCAAGCGGCTGCATTACGAAAACTGCAAACCGTTATGGGCAGTTCGCTGACCTGAAGCTGGACCACTTGATGATGCAGGAGGTACCCATACAATAGTGACGACTTTCGTCGTTTCTAATCAAGTTACCGGTCACTTGCACCTCGCATACAATATCCGCGAACGTCGGACCTTCCAGGCCACCGGCTCCGGCCGATCGTCCCAGCGTGATAGGAGGCGAGCTGTCCCGCAAATCGCTCCACGGACGCTGTTGAAAGATTTGGCAGTCGCACGGGTCCGCAACGGCAATCGACGGCTCCAAACCTGCTGCAACGGGAGGCTGAAAAGCAAACCACATGCACATCTACAGGAACAATTCTTGACCACATGAAGTCTAACCGGAGCTAGCCACCAAAGCGCGAGCGAGCTTGGCACTATCAGCCGAGACGACATACGGTCGATAAATCGACGGGGCCTTGGCTCTGGACGTAATATGGGACCGCAACTTCGACCGACGCCCACTCCAGGTCCTGACCTTCTTCGATTGCCACATGCGAGAGCCGCTCTCATTCACACCAAGAGCTGACTTCCGCGACTACAGAGCGACGGAACGTTCCAAGCCGTGGTTAAGCTGCAGCGACGGGCCAACCGCTCCCGGGTCAACAATGGCCCAGAGTTCGCCGATCGCATGCTCGACCAGTTGGCCTACCTAGACGAGGTTGAGATCGAGTTCGTACGGGCTGGCAAGCCGAACGACACCGGCTAGAATCGGGTCGTTCAACGGTTGCCTACGACTGGAATGCCTAAACGCCTCACTGTTTTTAAATTCCCTCTAACACCCGCGAGCGCATCGACGAATGGAGGTGCTTCAACAACGAGCCCACCCCAAACGGCCTTGGGCGGGTTGACGCCTCGAGCCTTCTCCAATCAAGGTGTCCCTGCCGGAGAGTTTGCATAGGCCAAGGACCAGTAACAGGTTCGACGGGAGGGCAACCGTGAGCTGTCACCACTTTTGGACCATCTCCAGGGAGGTCGACCAATGGCCTGGTAGGACTGCGAGTCTCGAGTAAATGGTTTGTTGGGTAGTGTGAATACAAAGATATATGCTTATGAAAGTCCTATGCTGGTTAACTCGCTGCACCGTTAAGTACTGCAAATTTTTGACGCATTTAGATGCCTTACCGCGTCATTTACCTCGTGACCGCCATCCTCTTTTGCATTTATCCTTAAATCTCGATCAAAAAGAACCTACGAGGGATTTGAACAACCATAAAACCTGCCCTTAAATTTCCTTGGTGACGAAATTATGCAAGCGTCGATTAAACAGCACACGCTTGGGTCCCCGATTTCGCTTACGGCCAATCCTCATGGGAAACTCGCATATGGGTACGATCTCTCGAACTTTCCCAACCAAGCCGCCCAACCTATGCTTTACAAGCATTTCTGTCTAATATTAGGTAATTCGCCGCTCTCATGTATTTTTTAGGATTCAATGCCCATGTTTAACTAACAGCGTTTAATACTCGAAGAACTTTTGGTTATAAGATTTTGTTATAAACATTGAGAACCGCTTGCTCGCCAACTCATATAATATAACCTCGAGTCTCGCCTCCGTATTCTATACGCACTCAATTAAGACTCTACACACATGGCTGGGGGTTGCAATGAGGATATGCAATTGTCGTTCTATAGCCGATTGTTCATGAATCAACACTTACAGTTATATTTACCTTTTCATTGCTTTTGGAGTAACTAACGAAAATTGCCGGATAATTCATATGCCGGGCGTTCGAATTTCTATTTGAAGCATATCTTGTGAGAGGTTACGGCGGTATCGCTAAAAATTACCCTTCGACTTAACATTTAAATGTAAAGTTGCCTGATGGCATGCTTCGTATATTTTCGTCATAATTGTCGCGAACTCAATAGGTTTATAGCGATATCAAACCTCCTCGCCACGTAGGGGATTGACTTAGTTCTTGTAGATTGTTCTACGTCTGCCTAAAATTTTCTTGCTGCCCTCTTACTCGGTATCTGGTTTCGAACTGTAATGTAAGTTCTAACGCCTATTCGGTCCCGACGATAAATAGGTACTAATTCATGCTATATAACCTGGTGCAAAATGTTTACGAATAATTCTCGTAACTCAATAAAATTTTCCAATTCGATGGCTTATACTGCCTATGCGTAAGAGCTATCTGTGACAATGATCAATAGCTAAAACAATCACCCTCACTCAGAAGGTTATCTAAACTGTGCAGTTTGATTTAATTGCAAAATTACGCAAAAACAATTTGAAAAAAAGACAGTTGATTCGCGATAAAAAAATCGTTTCTGAATCTAACTTCTTTGACCGCAACTGGTATCTGGATCAATACCCAGAAATAAAATTATTCTCCGGCACGCCTTTAGATCATTTTATGGAGTATGGCGTAGCGGAAGGACGCGCAGCAGGGCCTCACTTCGATACCTTTGCATATACGAATGCAAATCCAGACGTATTAGAGGCCGGCCAAAACCCTCTCGTGCATTACATACAAAATGGCGAAAAAGAAGGTCGCAGATTCCGGGCCTTGGATCCAAATAAATCTAATCAAAACATAAATAATTCTGGCATACCGAAAACTTTTAGCATAATCGTAAACGACTCGCTGAATCCGCATTTGCGATTGACAATTGATAGTTTAATTTCGCAAACTGGAATATTTTGCGAAATACTATTGCCGGAAACTTGCGACATTGATTCATTCGACAGGGCGATGAATTCGAATAAGCGAAGGTTTTCGGATATCAAACTTATCAAGCATATGAACGGCACTCAATTCGCTCGCGAAGCTATCATAAAGTCAACTTTTGACGTAATAATATTTTTAGACGCTGGGGATGCCCTGGCAGAATTTTCTCTATATAAAATTTCAAATCTATTCAATAGCACATGCTCAGATATCATCTATACAGATGAGACGCAGTCTTTACGCGACGGCTCGAATTTCTCGATGTATTTAAAACCTTCGTGGTCGCCGGAGATGCTAAGCTCCTTCAATTATTTTGGCCATTGTACCGCAATTCGTCGAGAATTAGCAGCGGACGTCGTGCTTTCGAAGACCTTTGAAATCGGCGACATAAGTACGAATTCCTGGGAATGGAACCTTTGTCTGCAAGCTAGTAGTCGCGCGTCGACTATAACGAGACTTCCAGAGTCGCTTTGTCACCGAATTCGGACTGACAGCGAAGATATACGATTGCATGATACATCAATCGATGAAGGCCGTAATGTTTTGAAACAATACTGGTCGCGTCGTGGACACATCGCGTCAGTTTCTCGAGTTCCCGACGGCACATTTTTCTCAACCTGGGAGCCTCAGAATAATCCGCTGGTCTCGATTATTATACCAAACAAAAATCATGCTGATCTGCTACGCATGTGTATCGAAGGACTATTTGGCAATACGAGTTACAGGAACTTTGAAATTATTATTGTCGACAACGAATCTACTGACGAGGAAACTATTACGCTATACAATTCGTTGATTGCAAAATCCGTCCGGATCATCCCCTTCAACGAAACGTTTAATTACTCAAGGGCATGTAATCTTGGCGCTAAGCATGCACGCGGCGAGATGCTTCTATTCTTAAATAATGACATCCAAATAGTTCAGGGCGACTGGCTTAAGCGCCTTGTCTGCCAAGCTTGCGAGCCTGGGGTTGGTGTCGTGGGTGCAAAATTGCTTTATCCCGATGGTGACGTTCAGCATGCGGGCGTTGCGCTAGGTTTATTTACCCTTGCTGCCCATGTTTTCCATCGCACACCTCCGGATCGCTGGGGTTTGTTCTGTTCATCTAGCACTCAACGTAATTGGTCAGCGGTCACTGGGGCCTGTCAAATCGTAAGGCGCTCAATCTTTGACCTCGTTTGTGGATATGATGAGGGCTTTAGTATTTCGTATAGTGACGTGGTTCTCTGTCTAGACATCGCGAGAATGGGTTTTCGATGTGTCTACTTGCCATCGGCGGTTTTAGTGCATCACGAAGGTGCCTCTCGTGGAACTATGAATCCTCAAACCGACCAAATTTTGTTCGCTAAGCGTCTTCGAAGCCTTGGTATCGCTTACGACCCATTTTTTCATCCACAACTCGACGTAGAAAGCTTTGACCCCAAGGTATCTGATAACTTCACTGATAACAATCAACTAAAAATGCAAGAGGACATTCAATTTTTTTGTGGCTCTACGTCAGACGTCGTTGATCCCTATGATTTTGGTGCTGTGGCCGCCGCAGCAAAATTACCTTGGGATGTTATCGCTTGGCCATTTCATCCCATCCAAATGCAACCTGGTTTGCTAAGCGCTACGCGAATCATACTAGAATTTATTTGCCGCCGTCGCGATCTGCGAAAATTGTTCCCGACAGCAATTCGCGATGGTGCGCAAGGTGGTTTAGCTCACTGGATAAAAACAAAGGGGCTGTACCTATTAGGTCTGGGCGACGAATACGCATCATGGATTGACGTCGCTTTCGATTCAAACAACGGCGCTAAATCATTGCAAATTTTGATGAATGATTTAGATTTCAGGCAAGAAAACCCCCTCTTTCTTCTTCCTCAAGGGCGCGCTGCAAGCTGCGCACGGCTGTTCAACGCATGGATGGACGGAGACACCACGCTTGAAGACGTATGGTGGTTCCTGATAACTACAGCAGAGTCACCGCAGACCGCGTTAAGTCAGACGTGGGCTTGCACGCCCTCCTGGCAAACGGCTGTTGCGGATGGTGGTACAGTTTTTGGTATAATGTGCCTACTGGAGTGGGTGGATGATAATTATGGTCTTCAGGACCACGAAGTTTTTACTCAGGACTACCCATGTTTTATGAGTGACGCAGCACAAGTTCGTCTAGCATATTTTGCTCGATCGGATTGGCAGGATCAATTTCCGTTAGCAATGTTGGAAGAGGCGAACGCACGTGCGCTTCTCGCTTATTTAACGAAACGCGCTTCCGGGCTTTCTTTTCTAGCCCGCGGCTGGGTTGAAGCCCGACAGCGTGGGACTCTTGCCATCGACATTGTCCGGCGCGGTATCAATATCCTGGGGCACTTCGCGTATCCGTCAGGCCTTCGCATCTCAACGGAAAGTCTTGTAGAGGGCCTGCGCGAAAATAATATCGTTGTAAGTGCTCGAGATGTGCCTGTCTCGATCTCGACCGACGATCCATTAGGCTTCCGTTTCCAAGGCCACGAAATTTACGATACAACATTGATCCATGTTCAACCTGAGCCGCTTTTTGACGTGGTATTTGAGCGCGCTGGACTTCGTGCTAGGTCTAATAAAACCTATCGGATAGGTTACTGGTACTGGGAGTTTGATGAAATACCCGCATCCTGGAATCGTGCCGCTTTACAGTGTGACGAGATCTGGGCTGCGACACATTTTATCGCTAACGGGTTACGCAGACGCTATCGGCAACCTATCTTTGTTATGCCTCCAGGCATCGAAATGCCGGATTTCCAACAGAAACCCCGGTCATATTTCAATATTCCTAGCGATGAGTTTGTCTTTACATTCGTATTCCATATGACAAGCGTAATGGACCGAAAGAACCCTCTTGGGCTGATTAAGGCTTTTCATCATGCCTTTTCAACAAACGATAGAGTCCGCCTCGTTATCAAGACCTCTTTCGGGGATAGATATCCGGATTCGCTCGCCGCGCTGGTCGCTGCGACCAGTGATACTCGAGTCAATATCATCGATGCTGTGTTTACGCGTGATGAAACATTGAGTCTCATCAACTGTAGCGATGCGTACATTTCTTTGCATCGAAGTGAAGGTCTTGGATTAACTTTGGCCGAAGCAATGTTGCTAGAAAAACCTGTTATCGCAACGCGATACTCGGGAAATGTTGACTTCATGACAGACAAAAATAGCTTACTCGTTGACTATCGACTGGTCCAATTAGATCGTGACATTGAACCCTATAAAGCCGGTCTCCAATGGGCAGAGCCTTCGGTTGAACATGCTGCCGCCCTAATGCGGAAATTGTTCTCCAATCCCGATATCGCCCTGAAGATTGGTAGACAAGCAAAAAGGGATATAGAACACAGTCTCAATTATCGTCTTACGGGTCGGTTGATTGCTGATAGGCTTGCAGCCATTGAATTGCTGTAGCCTATAGACTCCAATTACCTCGTTATAATTCCTCGTCAAATAGCATTTCCTTGTTTACTGGCCTAGGTCTTATATAAGTATTCGGATTTACAAAGTCAGTTTGGCGGTCGTGTCTATGTTCCCTTTCAAGCGAAGCAGACGCCGATGGCCGAATTTCGGCGAACTGACGAGTAGTCTGGGAAGATTGCTCCGCATCTACCGACAGACACCGGGCCTGCCCCGTTCGGTGTTTCAGGTTCGATGTTTGTGCATTGTCGGTCATGTTGATCGGCCCTCACGAGGTGGTCCAAGGGTGAAGTTAGAGCGTTTTTCATTTAATCTGGCTCGTATCCTGCTGCAGCGAAGAAGTTGGCGGCGTCGGTTGGGCTGATGGCATCGACGAGGCGGCCGATGGCCGACCAAAGCCCCTCGACGGTGCGCTCGGCGGCTTCGCGCAGCAGTGCCTTGAGCTTCGAGAAGGCCATCTCGATCGGGTTGAAGTCGGGCGAGTAGGACGGGAGGTAGAGCAGACGCGCACCGGCCGTTTCGATCGCCGCCTGCACGGCGGGTCCTTTGTGGCTGGGTAGGTTGTCCATCGCGAGGATGTCGCCGGGGATCAACTCTGGCACCAGGATGCGCTGGACATAGGCCTGGAAGGCGTCGCGGTTGACCGAGCCGTCGAGCACGAAGGACGTGGCGATCCCGGACAGGCGCAGGCCGGCCACGAACGTCGTCGTCTTCCAATGGCCGTGCGGGATCGGGAAGCGCAGCCGCTCACCGCGGGGACAGCGTCCGCGTAGGCGGGCCATGTTGGTCGAGGTCCAAGTCTGGTCGATGAACACGAGACGAGCCGGATCGAGCTTGGGCTGGGCCTCGAACTACGACTCGCGCGCCGCCTTCACATCGGGGCGGTCCTGCTCGGTCGCGTGGGCTGTCTTTTTTTATACGTCAGGTCGCGCGCGTCGAGGAAGCGCCACAGCGTTCCCAAGCCGACCTTGAGATTAGGCTCGGCCAGCAGTCGCGCGCGCATCTCCTCCAGGGTCAGGTCGTCTTGGCTCTCGATCAGGCCGCGCAGGAAGGACTCGTGCGGGTCGAGCTTCGAAGTGCGCGGACGCCCCTGCGGGCAGGCGGCCACACTCCCCGTGGCAGCGACGGCGGCCACCCAGCGGATGGCGGTGGCGATGCCGACCTCGAAGCGGGCAGCCGCCTGACGGCGCGAACTAGCACAGCAGCATCGACCACCCGCTCACGCAGATCCTGGCTGTAGGGACGTCCCATGCTTCGCTCCTCTCTCGGAGCGACCAGTGAATCAGCCGAGCAGCACCGCGTGAACCCCGCCACCCTGACTCGGCGCAAACGGAAAACGCTCTAGCGTCCGGACTCATAACCAGTAGCTGACGGTCGCGGCGAGGCAGACGGCGGCGAGTTAGTTGACCGCCGAGCGGTCGTAGCGCGTAGCGATGCGGCGGAAATCTTTCAGGCGACCGAACATCCGCTCGATGGCGTTGCGTCGTCGATAAAGCACGGGCGAGAAGTACGGCTTCCAGCGTTGGTTGACCTTGGGCGGGATGTTGGACGCGGCTCCGGTCGCCTCGATCTGCCGGCGGTTGGCATCGCTGTCGTAGCCCTTGTCGGCCAGCACGATGCGGCAAATAGGTAGGCGTTCGAGCAGCAGCGCGCCGGCCTTGCAGTCGGCGACCTGCCCACCGGTCAGCAGGAAGGCGAGCGGGCGGCAGGCGCGATCGGTCAGGGCGTGGATCTTGGTCGTGCGCCCGCCGCGCGAGCGGCCGATGGCCTAACTTTGCTCCCCCTTTACCCCCGGCGGCGCAGCGGTGAGCCTTCACGGCGGCGGAGTCGATCAGCACCTGCGAGGGCGGCCCGCCGGCCTGGGCCAGGGTCTCGAACAGCCCGACCCAGACCCCCTTTGCCGCCCAGCGCACGAAGCGGTTGTAGAGCGTCTTCTTCGGCCCGTAGACGTCCCGCGACGGCAGCCGTCCAGCGCCCGCCGGACTTCAACACGTGGATGATCCCGCTGATCACGCGCCGGTCGTCCACGCGCTCCTTGCCCCGGGGTGTCTGTGGGCAGGTGCGGTGCGATCCGCGCAAACTGCTCGTCCGTCAGCCAGAACTGATCCATCGGCCCCTCCCGTGGAAGCCGTGAATCACACCTACGCCGTCCGCGCCACCGTTATGGGTCCGGACGCTAGAGCTGTTGCCGTTCAGGTTGGGTCATAAGCGTCGTATCCTGCGGCTGTGATGTAGTTTCGGCATTCGTTCGGACTGAAGGCGGCGAAGGCGTTTGCGATGGCCTGCCAGAGGTCGGGGACGGTGCGCGCGGCGGCTGTGCGCAGAAGGGCTTTGAGCTTGGCGAAGGCTTGTTCGATCGGGTTGAAGTCGGGCGAGTAGGCGGGGAGGTAGAGTAGGCGCGCGCCAACCGCCTCGATGGCCTCGCGCACGCCGGCTACCTTGTGGACGTTTAGGTTGTCGAGGACGACGGTGTCGCCGCGTCTCAGCACCGGGACGAGGATGTCGGTGACGTAGGCTCGGAAGCGCTCGCCGTTGGTGGCGCCATCGAACAGGGTGGTGGCGAGGAGGCCGCTGGTACGAAGGGCGGCGGTGACGGTGGTGGTCTTGTAGTGACCCTGGGGCACGAGGAGCCGGCAGCGCTCGCCACGTGGAGACCGACCCTAGCGCCGGGCCATGTTGGTGGCCGCAGCGGTCTCGTCGATGAACACCACGGCGTCGGGATCGAGGTCGAGTTGCCCTGCAAACCACGCCTCCCGTGCGGCTTTCACGTCCGCTCGTTCCTGCTCAGTGGCGTAGACAGCCCCCTTTTACGGGTGACCCGATGCCGGGCGAAGAACCGCCACAGCCCGCTGACGCTCGTCCGGACGCCCCGCTCGGCCAGGGTGTCGCGTAACTCCCGCAGGAACGCCTGCGGATGCTCTTGGTAGGCCTGAAGGATAAGCTCGGCATGCGCCTCGATGGCGGGTGCGGGCCGCTCACCACAAGCCGGCAGGGGCGCGATCTCGCCCTCCTCCTGGAAACGCTCGTGCCAGCGGATCGCGCTGGACGCACCGACACCAAAGCGCTTGGCTGCCTGTCGGCGCGACGACCCCGCTTCGATCGCCGCGATCACCCGCTCGCGAAGATCCACGGATAAGGCTGACGGCATCCCGATCTCCTCGGAAAGCCCGACATCGAATCAGATCCGAAACCCGCCCGCTACCCCCTTGATTCAATCCAACCGGACGTGGCTCTATTGCACGGTGGGCCGCTCCGCCACGTGTAGTTTGGCCGGCGGAGCTGGTCGGGCGAGCGCAGCCGGCCAAGCGGAGAAGGCTGGCACGAACACCTCCGGGGCCGGCGGCCGGTATCCCAGAGAGGCATGCGGGCGCGCGCCGTTGTAGTGACGTCGCCAGCTTTCGATGACGACCTGCGCTTCCCTGAGTGTGTATAAGATCTCGTCATTCAGAAGTTCGTCGCGAAGCTGTTCGTTGAAGCTTTCGACGTAGCCATTCTCCCATGGCGAGCCTGGCGTAATGTAGGCCGTCTTTGCTACGACGCCGGTGATCCAAGCTTGTACGGCCTTCGCAACGAACTCCGGTCCGTTATCCGAACGGATATGGCCAGGCACGCCACGCAGGATGAACAAGTCCGAGAGCACATCGATGACGTCGATCGCTTTCAGCTTGCGGGCGA
>NZ_JAKSXU010000093.1:0-74698 GCF_022829325.1 Methylobacterium sp. J-092
GGGGCGAGGCCGAGGCGCTCGCCGGCGTAGCGGCCCTCGCGGATCGGGCGCCACCAGGCCGCGTTGTCGAGGTACCAGCGCACGGTCTCCTCCAGCGCCTGCTCGAAGGTCTTGGACGGCGCCCAGCCGATCTCGGCCTCGGCCTTGCCCGGGTCGATCGCGTAGCGCCGGTCGTGCCCGGGCCGGTCGGCGACGAAGGCGATCAGCCGCGCGTGCGGGGCGTGCTCGGGCCGCAGCCGGTCGAAGGCGGCGCACAGCGCCTCGACCACGGCGAGGTTGTTGCGCACCGCGCGCCCGCCGAGCAGGTAGGTCTCGCCGACCCGGCCGCGCTCCAGCACCGCCACCAGGCCGCGGGCGTGGTCCTCGACGTGGATCCAGTCGCGCTCGTTCAGGCCGTCGCCGTAGACCGGCAGCGGACGGCCCTCAAGCGCGTTGAGGATCATCAGCGGGATGAGCTTTTCCGGGAAGTGGCGCGGCCCGTAGTTGTTCGAGCAGTTCGTCACCAGCACCGGCAGGCCGTAGGTCTCGTGCCAGGCCCGGGCCAGGTGGTCGGAGGCGGCCTTCGAGGCCGAGTACGGCGAGCGCGGGTCGTAGCGGCTGCCTTCCGTGAAGAACCCGCCCGGCGGCAGCGAGCCGTAGACCTCGTCGGTCGAGACGTGGAGGAAGCGGAAGCGGCCCTTCGCGTCCGCCGCCAGCCCCTCGTGGTGGCCGCGCGCCGCGTCCAGCATCACCTGGGTGCCGATCACGTTGGTCCGGATGAACGCGCCCGGATCGGTGATCGAGCGGTCGACGTGGCTTTCGGCCGCCAGGTGCATCACCGCGTCGGGCCGGAAGTCCGCGAAGGCCGCGCGCACCGCGTCGGCGTCGCAGATGTCGGCCTCGACCAGGCGGTGGCGGGGATCCTCGGCGAGGGGCGCCAGCGACACCGGGTTGGCCGCGTAGGTCAGCGCGTCGAGCGTCAGCACGTCGTGGCCGAGGTCGCGCACCAGGTGGAGCACGAGGGCGGAGCCGATGAAGCCGCAGCCGCCGGTCACCAGGATGCGCATGTCGAGCCTTTCCTTCACGTCGTCGATGGCGCTCGCGCGCCGGGGCTTCAGAACACCGGCCCGAGCTCGGACAGGCGCGGCGCTGCCCGGTCCTTGTCCGACAGGATCGCCTCCGCGGCCAGGACCGGCCAGTCGATGCCGACGTCCGGGTCGTTCCAGACCAGGGCGCGGTCGTGGGCCGGGCTGTAGTAGGCGTCGACCTTGTAGGCCACCATCGTGTCCGGCGTCAGGGTGCAGAAGCCGTGGGCGAAGCCGTGCGGGATGAACAGTTGCTCGCCGCCCTCCGCGTCCAGCCTCACCGCCACGTGCCGGCCGTAGGTGGCGGAGTCACGGCGCAGGTCGACCGCCACGTCGAGGATCGCCCCGTCCAGCACCCGCACGAGCTTGGCCTGGGCCTGCGGCGCGACCTGGAAGTGCAGCCCGCGGATCGTCCCCTTCGGCGCCGAGAACGACTGGTTGTCCTGCACGAAGGCGCAGGCGATCCCCGCCCGCGCCAGAGCGTCGACGCGAAACGTCTCCGAGAACCACCCGCGCGCGTCCCCGAAGCGCTTCGGGACAACCCGCATCACCCCCGGAACCCGGGTCTCGATTACGTCCATCGCACGCTCCCCGAAACCGCCGCGCTCGCGCTGGACATCGCCCCGGACCGAGCCTCGGCGCCTGTCCCGCCCATCGCGACGGGGCTTCCGAACATTCCCCGGGGCTGTCAAGGCTCGGAGATCCAAGGGAACCGACGGATCCGGGCCATGACAGCAACGATCCCAGCACGCGCCTGAAATTACAACTAGAAGTTGATCATGGGGTTAACCGCCCGGTGAAATCGGGCCACCGACGGATCGGCTCGGCGGGCGCGCGCTCACGGGATCCCGATCATCTTGTGCGTCTGGAGCGAGAGCCGCCAGCGGGCATCCGCGCGGCAATAGGCGACGGCGGCGCCGGTGTTGGCGATCCGGTCCGGCCCGTCCATCGGCTGGAGCCAGCGATGGTGGAAATCGAGGTCGGCGACCGTCTCCGGCGCGAGGTCGGCCTGCGGGAAGACGAGCTTGAGCTCGTCGCCGCGTCGCTGCACCAGCGGCGCACCGGCCTTGGGGCTGACGCAGATCCAGTCGATCCCTTCCGGTGCCGCGAGCGTCCCGTTGGTCTCGACCGCGATCGCGAAGCCGCGGGCGTGGACGGCCGCGATCAGCTCCGGGTCGAGCTGCAGCAGCGGCTCTCCGCCGGTGAAGACGACGTAGTGCGCGTGGGGACCGCCCTCCCAGGTCCGCGCGATCGCATCCGCGAGGTGGTCGGCGGTCGCGAACTTTCCGCCGCCCTCGCCGTCGGTGCCGACGAAGGCCGTGTCGCAGAACCGGCAGACCGCCTCGGCCCGGTCCGCCTCGCGGCCGGACCAGAGATTGCAGCCGGCGAACCGGCAGAACACCGCCGCCCGCCCGGCCTGCGCGCCCTCGCCCTGGAGCGTGTGGAAGAGTTCCTTGACCGCGTACGCCATCGTCCCGCCGGGCCCGAGCCGATGACGGCCGGGGCATCGTCCTGTCCTGAAAAGATCGTCGCGCGACAGCACATAGGCGCGCCGGTGCCGCAACGCCACATCGCGGCGGTGGACGCGCGAAGATCCGCCATGCTCTCGCCACGGTGCCCGCGTTGAACGGCCGACGTTCTCAGGGCCCTCCTTCGCGGCCGCGAGAGGGACGGCATCGGGCCCGGTGCCGGCGCGGCGTTCCACTGCTTTGAGTCGGGGTCGATGTCGAACCGTTTCCTGAGGCGCCTCACCCTGGGGCTCGCCACGCTCGCCGGCCTGCTCGCTGCGCAGGCGGCCGACGCCGTGACCGCACCCGTCCTCGTGGTGGAGGTGGATTCCGGCAAGGTGCTCTACGCGCAGGGGGCGACCGACCCCTGGTACCCGGCCTCGATCACCAAGCTGATGACCACCTACGTCGCCCTCGACCTGGTGCGGCAGGGCAAGGTCTCGCTCGATTCGATGATCACGATCTCGGCCGCCGCCGCCGCCGAGCCGCCCTCCAAGATGGGCTTCAAGCCGGGCACGCAGCTCACCCTCGACAACGCGCTGAAGATCATCATGGTCAAGTCGGCCAACGACGTGGCCTGGGCGATCGGCGAGACCCTCGGCGGCACGATCGACGGCTTCGCCGACATGATGAACGAGACCGCGCGCCGGATCGGCATGCGCGAGAGTCGCTGGTACAATCCGAACGGCCTGCCCGACCCCCGGCAATGGACCTCGGCCCGCGACATGGCGGTGCTCGGCCGCGCGCTGCTGCGCGACTTCCCCGACTCGCACGACCTGTTCTCGATCTCGGCGATCCAGTTCGGCCGCTCGGTGATGGCCAACCACAACGGCCTGCTCGGGCGCTATGCCGGCGTCGACGGGATGAAGACCGGCTTCATCTGCGCCGGCGGCTTCAACGTGGTCGCCAGCGCCAACCGCAACGGCCGGCGCATCCTCACCATCGTGATGGGCAGCCCGAGCGCGCGCGAGCGCGACCTCAAGGCCGCCGACCTGTTCGATTACGGCTTCGGCCAGTCGGCCGGATGGACCGCGCAGACGCTCGACGCGTTGCCCGCCTCCGCCATCGGCGCGCCGCCCGACATGCGGCCCTACATCTGCGACCGCAAGAAGCCGATGCCGATCGACGAGGGCCCCGGCGCCATCGCCGGAAACGCCGACAACGCCGGCGCGCAGTTCCTCGGCGCCGCCGGCCTGTCCTCGCCCGCGCTGACCCTGGCGACGCTCAACGGCGCCGCCGCGCGCAACCGCACCCTGCCGCCGCGCGCCCCGCTGCAGCCGATCCTGGTCTGGATCGGCCGCGACCCGGCGGAGGGGCAGATCATGCTCAACGAGCAGGCCGAGGCCGAGAAGGCCGCCGCCGCCGCCACGCGCGAGGCGAAGCTCGAGGCCGCCAAGGCCAAGCGCGAGGCGGCGCTCGAGGCGGCCAAGCAGAAGCGCGCCGCGGCCGCGGAAGCCAAGACCCAGGCAAAGGCCCCGGGGAAGGACCAGGGCAAGGCGAAGGCCGCGATCGCCGGCGCCGTGCCCCGCGCGGCCAGCGCCTACACCTCGGTCGACGTGTCCGGCATGCCGGAGGCCAAGCACAAGCCGCCGACCCACGCCAAGCCGGCGACGGCGGTGACGCAGAAGGGCGGCAAGCCCGCGGTGGCCAAATCCGTGCAGACCAAGCCGAAGGCCGGCGCGAAGCCCAAGCCCAACGCGGCCAAGTCGGCCGAATCCGCGGACGAGTGATCGGCGCGCGCGATTGAGCCCGCCGCCCGGCCGCGCTAGGCCGGCGGCATGACCGACGCTCCCCGCCGACCGGACCCGATCCCGCTCACCGTGCTCACCGGCTTCCTCGGAGCCGGCAAGACCACGCTGCTCAACCGGATGCTGCGCGATCCGGCGCTCGCCGACACGGTCGTCATCGTCAACGAGTTCGGCGAGATCGGCCTCGATCACCTGCTGATCGAGGCGATCGACGAGAACATGGTCCTGCTCGGCGCCGGCTGCCTGTGCTGCACCGTGCGCGGCGACCTGATCGCGACGCTGGAAGACCTGCTGCGCAAGCGCGACAACGGCCGGATCACGCCGTTCCGCCGGGTCGTGATCGAGACCACCGGCCTCGCCGACCCCGCGCCGATCCTGCACGCGTTGATCTACCACCCCTACCTCGTGATGCGGTACCGGCTGCAGGGCGTCGTCACCGTGGTGGACGCGGTCAACGGGTTCGACACGCTCGACGCCCACCCGGAGGCGGTGCGGCAGGTGGCGGTGGCCGACCGGATCGTCCTCGCGAAGGCGGATCTGGCCGGCGACACCGGTTCGCTGCGGGCGCGCCTGCACGCCCTCAACCCGGCCGCACCGATCGATCCGCCCGACGTCCCCGCCGAGACGCTGCTCGGCGGCCTGTTCGGCCTCGACGGCAAGGCCGCCGACGTGCAGGCCTGGCTCGGAGCCGTGCCGGAGGCGGACGGGCACGCTCACGACGTGAACCGGCACGACGCGGCGATCCGCGCCTTCTCGCTGACGAGCGACGTGCCGGTGCCGCGCGCGTCCTTCGAGATGTTCCTCGACCTGCTTCGGGGAAGCCACGGCCCGAAGCTGCTGCGCCTGAAGGGCCTCGTCGCGATCGCCGACGATCCCGACCGGCCGGTGGTGGTCCACGGCGTCCAGCACGTGGTGCACGCCCCCGTCACCCTGCCGGCTTGGCCCGACGACGACCGCACCTCGCGCCTCGTCCTGATCGTCCGCGACCTCGACCCGGACTTCGTCATCCGGCTCTGGGACGCCTTCCTCGGCCGCCCGCGGATCGACGCGCCGGATGCGGCGGCGCTCACCGACAACCCGCTTGCCATTCCCGGCGGCTGACGGCTCCCGCGGCATCATCCTTGAAGCCCGCACCCCAAAGGGCGCCTCCAGGGGTGCCGAACGTTCCAGAGTGGAACGGTTCCTCACGAATGCGGGACGCAGGTGCCATGATGCACGGCTTCACGGTCATCCAGGGCGGGCAGGCGGTCCCCGACGCGGCGGCGATCGGCCATCCCGTCGCGCGGGCGTCCGAGGAGGCGGCTTCGAACGGATATGCGGCGTCGCGCTGGCGCGTCGACCTGCGCCGCGCCGGCACCGTCGACGACGATGCGGTCGCCGCCTGGCGGGCGCTGATGACGCGCAGCGCGATCACCGATCCGCGGGTCGATCCGGATTACGTGCTGAGCGCGGCCCGCCATCAATCCGGCGGCCGGACCATCGCCTTCGCCCTGGCCTGGGACCGGGACGGCAACGGCCGCGCGGCGCTCCACGGGGTGATGCCGATGGCGATGCCGCACCCGATCTGGGGGCGGGGCCGGGCCGACCTGTGGCAGCCGCCGGGCCTCCCGGACCCCGCGGCCGCCCTGATCGACGGGTCGCGGGCGGAGGCCGTCGAGGCCGCGGTCCGCGGCCGGCTCGCGGGCCTGCGCCGGCCCCTGCGGCTCGGGGCGCCGACGCGCCTGCCGACCCAGGGCGGCGCCTCGCGCCCGGTCCTCGCCGCCACCCATGAGGGCCGGCGCCGGACCATTCCCGCCGACTGCGTGATCGGCGTGCGCGCCGGGGACGACGCGGCGGCCGAGGTCGAGCAGGTGTCCGCCCCGGGCCTGATCCCGTCCGCGGTCGAGGAATTCCTCGCGCTGGACGCGCGCCACGCGGCGCGCCCGATCATCGCCGATCCGTCGGAGGCGTCGATGGTGCGGGTGGTGACCCGCCTGTTCGCCCGCCGCGGGCAGATGCGGATCGAGCTCGCCCGCCGCGCCGGGGAGCTCGTCGCCGGCACGCTCCACCTCGGCGCGGGCGCCCGCGCCGTGGTCTGGCGGCGCGCGGCGCGGGTGTGACGCGCTACTCGTCCTCGCCGAACCTGTCGGCGAGCAGCGCCTCGATCGCCGCGAGGCAGGGCTCGGCGTCGGCTCCGACGGCGGTGACCATCACGTGGGTGCCCTGCGCCGCGCCGAGCGTCAGCAGCCCCATGATCGAGCGGCCGCCCACCGTCTCGCCGGCGCGGGTCACCGTGACCTGAGCGTCGAAGCGCTCGACGGTCTGGACGAACTTGGCGGATGCCCGCGCGTGCAGGCCGCGTCGGTTGATGATCGGCAGGCGCCGCAGGAAGCCGCCGTCGGGCACGGGCGGCGGCTCGTCGTCGGGCTCGAAGAGGTCGTCCATCCCCCGGCGCGCTTCCCTGTCCGTCGCCGCGCTGCGATTCGCGTCGGCCTGAATCGGCGCGCGCACGGCGCGGCCCTCACCGTGCGTAGCGGGTCGGCGGTCGGGACGGCAAGATGACGGGGAAGACTATTTGCCGGCGAGAACGCGCGAGGCGACGTTGATGTACTTGCGGCCGGCTTCCTGGGCGTGGAGCACCGCGTCGCCGAGGGATTCCGCATCGCGGACGCTGGCGAGCTTGATCAGCATCGGCAGGTTGATGCCCGCCACCACCTCGACGGCGCCGCCGTTCATGCAGGACAGCGCGAGGTTCGACGGCGTGCCGCCGAACATGTCGGTCAGCACGACGACGCCGGTTCCGGTATTCACCCGGCCGACCGCCGACATGATGTCCCGCCGCCGAAGCTCCATGTCGTCTTCCGGACCGATCGTGATGGTTTCGATCTGCTTCTGAGGGCCAACCACGTGCTCCAATGCGGCCCTGAATTCGGTCGCGAGCAGTCCGTGGGTGACGAGCACCATGCCAATCATCGACACGTATTCCGGTGTCCTGTGAACGAGTCCGCCATGTTGTGCATTGCACGCACAGGCTCAAGGCAGTCGCGACGTTTTGATCGCCCGTCGCCGCGATCATGCCACGCAAGTGAGCAGCGCGCTACGGGGCCGCGCGGGTCCGGTCGACGGGAAGCGCCGTGTGCGACTGCGAAGACACGCTGAGCCCGGCCAATGCCCGTTCCGCGAGCACCAGGCCGGGTGCGAGGCCGGCCTCGCGCACCGCGCGGTCGATCCGGAGCGTGGGCAGGGCGATGCGGAGGATCGTGGCTTCGCCATCCGGCGCATCGGGCAGGCGCGGCTCGCCGGCGACGAGGTCGACGACGAGCCGCAGGACGCAGGCCTCGACGCTCTCCACCGCGACGATCCCGTGGCCGCGGATCTCGATCCGCCCGGCGATGGCGGGATGCGGGCGTGCCACGACGCGCCCGTGGCACCGCGCGAGGCGCACCCGGTCGTCGCCGACCAGGGCCGCGAAGCCGCCCCGAAGGGTGGCCCGCTCGATCAGCGCCAGGGCGAGGCTCGACTTGCCGGCGCCCGCCTCGCCGCGGAGCAGCACGCCCGCCTCGCCGACCACGACGCAGGTGGCGTGCACGGCGACACGCTCCGCATCCGTCGCATCGTGCGATGCGCGGCGCACCGGCCCGATCACGCCGCCGACAACTGCCGCGGCGCCGCCGGGATCCGCACGATGAAGCGGGCGCCGCGGACCGTCGGCTCGCCGTCCTCGTCCGCCGGGCCGGGGCGGTTCTCGGCGCGGATCGAGCCGCGATGCGCCTGGACGATCTGACGGGAGATCGAGAGGCCGAGCCCCGAGTTCTGGCCGAAGCCCTGCTCGGGACGGTCGGTGTAGAAGCGCTCGAAGATCCGCTCGAGGGCGTGCTCGGGGATGCCCGGCCCCTCGTCCTCGCAGATCAGCTCGATGTCGCCGCGCACCCGGCGCAGCGCCACGCGCACCTTCGCCTCGGTCGGCGAGAACGAGCGGGCGTTGTCGAGGAGGTTGTTCACCACTTGGCCGAGGCGGCTGTCGTGCCCGATGATTGCGAACGGCGTGTCCTGGTCGCCGGCCGGCGCGTCGACGTCGAGCTGGATCAGGCAGTCCTTGGGGCGCTTGCGCTCGTTGGCGACCGAGACCACCGTGGTCAGGAGCTTGCGCAGGTCGACCTTGCGCGCCTCGGCGCGGGCGAGCTCGGCGTCGAGCCGCGAGGCGTCGGCGATGTCGCTGATCAGGCGGTCGAGGCGCTTCACGTCGTGCTGGATGATCGCCATCAGCCGGCTGCGCGAATCGTCGTTGCGGGCGAGCGGCAGGGTCTCGACCGCGCTGCGCAGGGAGGTCAGCGGGTTCTTCAGCTCGTGGCTGACGTCGGCGGCGAAGCTCTCGATCGCGTCGATGCGCCGGTAGAGCGCCTGCGTCATGTCCCGCAGGGCGCCCGAGAGGTGGCCGATCTCGTCGGTGCGGCTGGTGAAGTCGGGGATCTCCTCGCGGGTCTTGATCCCCATGCGCACCTTCTCGGCGGCCTCCGCCAGCCGCCGCACCGGGCCGGCGATGGCGCCGGCGAGCAGGATCGAGAGCACCACCATCACCATCGCGGCCACGAGGAAGACCTGGAACAGGCCGAACCGCTCCGAGGCGATGACGCGGTCGATCGCGTCGCCCTGCGTCGAGAGCAGCAGCGCGCCGCGCACCGCCCCCGAGCGCTGGATCGGCACGGCGACCGACACCGTGGTCTCGCCGAGCCCGTTGCGGCGCACGAGGCTGCCGCGGGCGCCGTTCAGGGCGGTCTGGACCTCGCGCAGGGAATGGCCGTTCGTCGGCCCGATCTCCTCCTGCGGCTTCACCCGCTCGCCGAACAGGCCGAAGCTCCACGCTTGCGCGACCTCGAAGGCGCGCTCGAGCAGGGAGCGCTTGCGGATCTGGGGCGCACCCGCGGCGCCCTCGGGCCGGTTGAACAGCGAGCGCGTGTCGAACAGCAGGCCGCCCTCGCTGTCGTAGACCCGCGCGCGGTTGCCCGTCGGGGTCACGAGGCGGCGCAGGAGCGGCGCGACCTGCTCCGGGTTGAGCGAGAAGGCGAGCGGCTGCGATTCCTCGTCCGGCGCGTTGCTGCCCTCGCCCGCCTGCTGCTGCAGCAGCTTGTCGGGGTCGATCCGGATCGTCCCGGTATCGACCGAGGCGGAGGAGGCGATGGCGCCGGCGATGATGTCGCCCTGGATCGCCAGGCTCTGCACGCGGGCCTGGATCAGCCCCTGCCGGAACTGGTTCAGGTATAGGAACCCGACGAGCAGCGCGATCAGCCCGACGAGGTTGAGCACGACGATGCGGCGGGTCAGGCTCGACGAGGCCCGCTGACCAATCGCATCCCAGGAGGCCCGCGGCCATGCGAGCGGGCCGCGGCGCGGCTCTTCATCGGTCTGCGACGTCACGACGGTCCGGTGTTCGAGAAGCGATCGAGGCATTCGGGGCGGGGCGCGGAGCTTCAGCCTTCCTTGAAGCGGTAGCCGACGCCGTAGAGCGTCTCGATCATGTCGAACGCGGTGTCGGTCACCTTGAACTTCTTGCGCAGGCGCTTGATGTGGCTGTCGATGGTGCGGTCGTCGACGTAGACTTGGTCGTCGTAGGCCGCGTCCATCAGCGCGTTGCGGCTCTTCACGACGCCCGGACGGTGGGCGAGCGCCTGCAGGATCAGGAACTCAGTCACCGTGAGGGTCACCGGCTCGCCCTTCCAGGTGCAGGTGTGGCGCTCCGGGTCCATCATCAGCGAGCCGCGCTCGAGCGAGCGGGCGGCGGCGTCCGCCTCGCGGGCGGCGGCGCCCGGGCCGTCCTTCGGGGCGAAGCGGCGCAGCACCGCCTTCACCCGCTCGACCAGCAGCCGCTGCGAGAACGGCTTATGGATGAAGTCGTCGGCGCCCATCTTGAGGCCGAACAGCTCGTCGATCTCCTCGTCCTTCGAGGTCAGGAAGATCACGGGAAGGTCCGATTTCTGCCGCAGCCGCCTGAGAAGCTCCATCCCGTCCATGCGCGGCATCTTGATGTCGAAGATCGCGAGGTCGGGCGGCGAGTGCTTGAGCCCGTCGAGGGCCGAGGCGCCGTCGGTGTAGGTCTGGATCCGGTAGCCTTCGGTCTCCAGGGCGATCGACACCGAGGTGAGGATGTTCCGGTCGTCGTCGACGAGGGCGATGGTCGGCATGCGCGTTCCTTGACTGATCGGGGCGGTGCGGGCGCGTAACGAGGGCCTGCGTCGCCGCCTCCGGCCCCGGACGGGGCAGGCAAAAACGCGAACGCGACGACGAGTCGTATGACCGTGTCCGTTTCGCGCGGAAGGTCTGGTGCTTTAAGCCGAAGTTTCGAAAAAAGCGAGCGGCCATGGTAGCTTGGCCGTATCCGGGCGATGCGCCGCGTCCCCCCGGCCTCGTCGGCGGCCGCGATTTCGCCCTATGATGCGGCGGGCGCGGCGTTTTTCCGACGCCGCTTCGGGGAGCGACGGGCGCGATGGCAGAGACATCCGACAGCGTGGGCGGGGCCGAATCGAGCGGGCCGCGCGGGCCGGCGCGGCCGCTTCCGGCGGCCCAGGCCCCGTTCGACGCGATCGGCCTGTCGCGGCGCCTGCTGCGCAGCATCCGCTCCGGCGCGCTGGCGACCCTCGATGCCGACGGCACGCCGTTCGCCTCGCTGGTGACCATCGCCACCGACGTCGACGGCGCGCCGCTGATGCTGCTGTCCCAGCTCTCGGCCCACACCCGCAACCTGCTCGCCGACCCGCGCTGCTCGCTGCTGTTCTCGGCCGGCGGCAAGGGCGATCCGCTCGCCCACCCGCGGCTGACCGTCGTCGGGCGGGGCGTGCGGACCGACGAGCCGCGCGCGCGGGCCCGCTTCCTCGCCCGGCACCCGAAGGCCGCGCTCTACGCCGACTTCCCCGATTTCGGGTTCTTCGCGATCGCGCCGACGGCGGGCCACCTCAACGGCGGCTTCGCCAAGGCGGCGACGCTGACGCGGGCCGAGCTGCTTCTGGACCTCGCCGGCGCGGAGGCGATCGTGGCCGGCGAGCGCGGCGCGATCGAGCACATGAACGCCGACCACGCCGACTCGCTGGCGCTCTACGCGGCCTCAAAGGGAACGGCTGCGTGGCGCCTCACCGGGCTCGACCCGGAGGGCATGGACCTGCTGGCCGGCGACCGGACCGCGCGGGTGACGTTCCCGGACACGGTCCGCGACATGGGCGCCTTGCGCAAGGTCCTCGTGGTCATGGCCGCCGAAGCGAGGGCGGCGGCCGAGACGCCGCGGCCCTGAAGCCGACGCATCCCCGCTCGGCCGGCATGCCGCGCGGGCCGACGACGGGGGAGGGGCCTCAGACCTCTTCGGCGGCCGGCTTTTCCGTCTCGGCCTCGTCGCCGTCCGTCTCGGCGTCCTCGGTCTCGGCTTCGGCGGCCTCCGGCTCGGGCTGAGCTTCGGCGCCGGGCGAGGGCCGGGTGCGGCGGCGGCTCCAGCCGGGCGTCGCGCGCGGCGCGCCGCGGGTGACTTCCTCGTTGCCTTCCAGCACGCGCTTCACCCGCGCGTTGAAGTCCGACATCGAGATGCTGGGCGAGCGCCCGTTGGGGGGAGTGCGAGCCATTCGGGGGCCTTCCGCTTCGTAACCCAAGGCACGGGATTGCGCGGAGGGAAGCTCTCTAAATAGGGCGGAACGTGCGGAAACCGAAGGGCCGAGGCGCGGAGCGGGTCCGCCCGGCCTCCGCACGCCCTCTTTCGCCCCGCGACGACACCCGCGCTTGGCGCTCTCCCCCGCGGCTGCTATCCCGCGGGCGACCGACACCGCCTCCTCACATCAGACGGCGCGCAGCGATGGCCCTTCGGCCGGCCGCACGCGCGCCGGAGATCCGCATCGATGACGACTACGCCGATCGACAACATCCGCAACTTCTCGATCGTCGCGCATATCGACCACGGCAAGTCGACGCTCGCCGACCGCCTGATCCAGACGACGGGCACCGTGGCGCTGCGCGACATGAGCGAGCAGATGCTCGACTCGATGGACATCGAGAAGGAGCGCGGCATCACCATCAAGGCGCAGACCGTGCGCCTGGAATACAAGGCCGAGGACGGGAAGAACTACGTCCTCAACCTGATGGACACGCCCGGCCACGTCGACTTCGCCTACGAGGTCTCGCGCTCGCTCGCCGCCTGCGAGGGCTCGCTGCTGGTGGTGGATGCGAGCCAGGGCGTCGAGGCGCAGACGCTGGCCAACGTCTACCAGGCGCTCGACGCCAACCACGAGATCGTCCCGGTCCTCAACAAGATCGACCTGCCGGCCGCCGAGCCGGAGCGCATCCGCGCGCAGATCGAGGAGGTGATCGGCATCGACGCCTCGGAAGCGGTCGCGATCTCGGCCAAGAGCGGCCTCAACATCGAGGCGGTGCTGGAGGCCATCGTCAAGCGCCTGCCGCCGCCCAAGGGCGACCGCGACGCGCCCCTCAAGGCGCTGCTGGTGGACAGCTGGTACGACGTCTACCTCGGCGTCGTCGTGCTGGTGCGCATCGTCGACGGCGTGCTCAAGAAGGGCATGAACATCCGCATGATGCGGGCCGACGCGGTGCACGGCGTCGACAAGATCGGCGTGTTCCGGCCGAAGATGGCCGACATCGGCGAGCTCGGGCCGGGCGAGGTCGGCTTCTTCACCGGCTCGATCAAGGAGGTCGCCGACACCCGCGTCGGCGACACGCTCACGGAGGACAAGCGCCCGTGCAAGGAGATGCTGCCGGGCTTCAAGGACGTGCAGTCGGTGGTGTTCTGCGGGCTGTTCCCCGTCGACGCGGCCGAGTTCGAGACCCTGCGCAGCGCCATGAGCAAGCTCCGGCTCAACGACGCGTCGTTCTCCTACGAGATGGAGACCTCCGCCGCGCTCGGCTTCGGCTTCCGCTGCGGCTTCCTCGGGCTCCTGCACCTCGAGATCATCCAGGAGCGCCTGGAGCGCGAGTTCAACCTCGACCTGATCTCGACCGCGCCCTCCGTCGTCTACCACCTTCAGATGACCGACGGCACGGTGAAGGAGCTGCACAACCCGGCCGACATGCCCGACGTGATGAAGATCACGGCGATCGAGGAGCCGTGGATCCGCGCCACCATCCTCACGCCGGACGACTACCTCGGCGGCGTGCTCAAGCTGTGCCAGGACCGGCGCGGCACGCAGGTCGACCTCAACTACGTGGGCAAGCGCGCCATGGTCGTCTACGACCTGCCGCTGAACGAGGTGGTGTTCGACTTCTACGACCGCCTCAAGTCGATCTCGAAGGGCTACGCGTCGTTCGACTACCACATCTCCGATTATCGCGAGGGCGACCTCGTCAAGATGTCGATCCTCGTCAACGCCGAGCCGGTCGACGCCCTCTCGATGCTGGTCCACCGCTCCCGCGCCGAGCATCGCGGCCGCGCCATGTGCGAGAAGCTGAAGGACCTGATCCCGCGCCACCTGTTCCAGATCCCGGTCCAGGCGGCGCTCGGCGGCAAGATCATCGCCCGCGAGACCATCAAGGCGCTGTCCAAGGACGTGACCGCCAAGTGCTACGGCGGCGACATCTCGCGCAAGCGCAAGCTCCTGGACAAGCAGAAGGAAGGCAAGAAGAAGATGCGCCAGTTCGGGCGCGTCGAGATCCCGCAGGAGGCGTTCATCGCCGCGCTGAAGATGGACGATTGAGCTTTTTGGCCCTACGCTTCAGCGCTGAAAGCGGCAGACCGATCGAGGCGGGAGACGCGCGGTGACCGATCTCAAGACGTTGCGCGGTCTGTCTGGTCTCGGCGCTGAACCGGCGGGCCTCGCGGGTTCGGCCCTGCTGATGATCGACCTTCAAAACACCTATCTGGATGGCGTGATGCGCCTCGAGAACGTCGAGCCCGCCATCGCGGAGGCGAGGGGGCTGCTCGCGCGGGCGCGGGGCGCCGGCATTCCGATCATCCACGTTCGGCACGATGCCGGGCCGGGCTCGCCCTACGACCTGACTGCGCCGATCGGACAGTTCGCCGACCCGGTCGCGCCCGAGGGTGACGAGGCGATCGTCACGAAGGCCTATCCGAGCGCCTTCGTCGGCACTGATCTCGAAGCGCGTTTGAAAGCGCTCGGTGTCACAGACCTGATCGTCGCTGGCTTCATGACGCATATGTGCGTCAACTCCACGGCGCGCGCCGCCTTCAGCCTCGGCTTCAAGCCGACGGTGGTCGCGTCGACCACAGCCACCCGCGACCTGCCGGCACCCGACGGATCCGTGGTGGCGGCGGCCGCGGTGCAGGCCGCGAGCCTCGCCGCGCTCGCCGATCTCTTCGCCGTCGTGGCGCCGCGCGTGAGCGACATCGGCGATTGAGCCGTCACCGGCCCCGATCCACGAGCCGGAACCGCGCTGCACCGCAAAAGGTTCGCCCTCCGAAAACCGGAGCCGAACCGATGCGGATCACCACCGTCGCCGACCACGTCGTCGAGACCCTGCAGGAAGCCGGCGTCCGGCGCATCTACGGGGTCGTCGGCGACAGCCTGAACGCGATCACCGAAGCGATCCGGGCCCGCGGCGTGATCGCGTGGATCCACGTCCGCCACGAGGAATCCGGGGCATTCGCGGCCGGCGCCGAGAGCCAGATCACCGGCGAGCTCGCGGTCTGCGCCGGCTCGTGCGGCCCCGGCCACGTCCACCTCATCAACGGCCTCTACGATTGCCACCGCTCGCGCACGCCCGTCCTGGCGATCGTGGCGCACATCCCGTCGGCCGAGATCGGCTCGGGCTACTTTCAGGAGACGCACCCGACCGAGCTGTTCCGCGGCTGCAGCCACTACTGCGAGCAGGTCTCCGACCCCGCCCAGCTTCCCTACGTGCTGGAGAACGCGATGCGCGCCGCGATCGGGCAGCGCGGCGTCGCGGTCGTCGTCATCCCCGGCGACGTCGCGCTCAAGGACGCGCCGGCCCGCGCGGTCGCGACGAAGGCCGGCCTCGTGCCCCCGAAGCCCGTGGTGCGGCCGGCCGAGGCCGACCTGGACGCGCTCGCTGCGCTCCTCAACGGCGCGAAGAAGATCACGCTGCTCTGCGGGCGAGGCTGCGCGGGCGCGCATGCCGAGCTGCTGCAGCTGGCCGAGGCCCTGAAGAGCCCGATCGTCCACGCGCTCGGCGGCAAGGAATACGTCGAGTACGACAACCCCTACGACGTCGGCATGACCGGGCTGATCGGGTTCTCGTCCGGCTACGCGGCCATGCACGGCTGCGAGACCCTGCTGATGCTCGGCACCGGCTTTCCCTACAAGCAGTTCTACCCGGCCGACGCGAAGGTGGCGCAGGTGGACCTGCGCCCGGAGGAGCTCGGGCGCCGCTGCCGGCTCGACCTCGGCCTCGTCGGCGACGTCGGCGCCACGATCCGGGCGCTGCTGCCAAAGCTCGCGGTCAAGACCGACCGCGCCTGGCTCGACGGCAGCCTCAAGCACTACGCCAAGGCGCGCGCCGGCCTCGACGAGCTGGCGGAGGGCAAGCCCGGCCGCAAGCCGATCCACCCGCAGCACCTCACGCGGCTCCTGAGCGAGGCGGCGGCCGACGACGCGGTCTTCACCGCCGACGTCGGCACCCCGACGATCTGGGCGGCGCGCTACCTCAAGATGAACGGCCGGCGCCGGCTCATCGGCTCCTGGGTGCACGGCTCGATGGCCAACGCCATGGTGCAGGGCATCGGCGTCCAGGCCGCCTCGCCCCGGCGCGAGGTGATCGCGCTGTGCGGCGACGGCGGCTTCAGCATGCTGATGGGCGACTTCCTGACGCTGCGCCAGCATCGGCTGCCGCTGAAGGTGGTGGTGTTCAATAACGGCTCGCTCGGCTTCGTCGAGATGGAGATGAAGGCCGCGGGCTACCTCGAGACCGGCGTCGCGCTGGACAACCCCGACTTCGCCGCGATGTCGCGGGCGGCCGGCATCTTCGCGATCCGCGTCGAGGATCCGGGCGAGCTGGAGGGCGCGATCCGCGAGTTCCTGGCCTTCGACGGCCCGTCGCTGCTCGACGTGGCGGTGGCGCGCAACGAGCTGTCGATCCCGCCCAAGATCGACGGGCAGCAGGTCAAGGGCTTCAGCCTCTACATGCTGCGCGCGGTGATGAGCGGACGCGGTGACGCGGTCCTCGACCTCGCCAAGACCAACCTGATTCGATAGACCGGATTGAAATCGTTCCAGGGCGCGCCGCGGCGCGCGCATGGCGCGTTCGAGACATACGGGAGGGCGCGCATGGCCCGGCAGCGGAACATCTGGCGCCTCGCGCGCCGCCCCGTCGGCACGATCGCCGAGGGCGACCTCGCCTACGGCTCGGAGGCGCTGCCCGAGCTGCAGCCCGGGCAGTTCCTGCTGCAGGTCCTGTACCTGTCGCTCGATCCGACGAACCGGATCTGGATGAGCGACGCCGAGCAGTACATGCCGCCGGTCGGCCTCGGCGAGCCGATGCGGGGCCTCGTCGCCGGCCGGGTGGTCGAGAGTCGGAAGGACGGGGTCGAGGTCGGCGCGCTCTATGCCGGGATGGGCGCCTGGGCCGACCACATGGTCACCGACGGCCAGGGCCTGCAGCCCCTGGCCCTGCCGCCGGGCGTGCCGCTCTCGGTGGGCTTCGGCGTGTTCGGCCTCGTCGGCTCGACAGCGTATTTCGGCCTGCTCGACATCGGCCACCCCAAGGCCGGCGAGACCCTGGTGGTCTCGGCCGCCGCCGGCGGCGTCGGCCAGATCGTCGGGCAGATCGGCAAGATCAAGGGCTGCCGGGTGATCGGCATCGCCGGCGGCCCGGAAAAGTGCCGGTTCGTCGTCGACGAGCTCGGGTTCGACGCCGCGATCGACTACCGCAACGAGGATGTCGGCGCCCGTCTCGACGCGCTGGCGCCCGACGGCGTCGACATCAACTTCGAGCAGGTCGGGGGGGCGGTCTCCGACGCGGTGTTCGCCCGGATGCGCCTGTTCGGGCGGATGCCGCTGTGCGGCCTGATCGCCTCCTACAACGACACCGCGGAGCGCCCGGGGCCGGCGGCGTCCGCGGCGTGGCGGCAAATGCTGATGCGCCGGCTTACGGTGCAGGGCTTCATCGTCACCGACTACGCCGCGCGCTGGGACGAGGCGGTGCAGGCGCTCGGCGGCTGGATGGCGGAAGGCCGGATCAAGACCCGGCAGGACGTCCGGCCGGGCCTCGAGCGGGCGCTCGAGCACCTCGACAGCCTCTACACCGGCGGCAACTTCGGCAAGCTGCTGGTCGAGGTCGGCGCCTGAGGGCGTCGGCGAACGGCCGACGCGGACGGCCGGGGGAATCGGCCGAGGAAGATGGCAGGAACATGCGGATCGGACTGTTCGTCCCCTGTTACGTCGACGCCTTCGAGCCGGAGGTCGGCATCGCCACGCTCGAACTGCTGGAGCGACTCGGGCTCGACGTGGCGTACCCGTTCGACCAGACCTGCTGCGGCCAGCCGATGACCAACACCGGCTGCCACGCCGAGGCCGCCGCCACGGAAGCCCTGTTCGTCAAGAACTTCGCCCCGTTCGATTACGTCGTCGCGCCCTCGGGCAGCTGCGTGCACCAGGTCCGCGAGCACCTCACCGCGATCCCGCAGACGGAGGAGGTGGTCGGCGTGCGGCGCAAGACCTTCGAGCTGGTCGAGTTCCTGCACGACGTGCTGAAGATCGAGGAGTTCCCCTGGGCGTCGTTCCCGCACAAGGTCGCCTACCACTCGAACTGCAATGCCCTGCGCGGCATCCACCACGCCCGGCCCTCCGAGATCGTCGCGCCGCCCTACTCGAAGCCGCTCGACCTGCTCTCCAAGGTGAAGGGCATCGAGATCGTGTCGCTGACGCGGCCCGACGAGTGCTGCGGCTTCGGCGGCACCTTCTCGGTGTTCGAGCCGGCGGTCTCCGCCAAGATGGGCTACGACAAGGTGACCGATCAGGCGCGCGCCGGGGCGGCCTACGTCGTCTCGGCCGATTCCTCGTGCATGATGCACCAGAAGGGCTGCGCCGAGCGCCTCGGCGTGCCGCTGAAGTACATCCACATCGCGCAGGTCCTCAACGGAGCCGCCGCATGAGCATCGAAGATCTCACGCCCCGCGAGACCGGCGGCATGATCCATCCCGAGGTCCGCGCGCCCGTCGACGAGAGCGAGCGCCACCAGGACGGCGGCCGCCTCCAGCACGCCGAGGCGGCCTCGAAGCCGATCGCCGCGCCGAAGACGCGCGAGCCGCAGCCGCGCGGGGCCAAGATCCGCGGCAACCGGCCGATCGACCAGGGCGAGGCCGCCGAGCGCTTCCTCGCCGCGCCGCTGCATCAGGCGGCGCACGACGAGCGCCTGTGGGACCTGCGCAAGAAGCGCGACGTCTCGGCCCACGGCATCCCCGAATGGGAGGAGCTTCGCGAGATCGCCTCGAGCATCAAGGCGCACACGCTGAGCCGCCTCGATACCTATCTCGAGCAGTTCGAGGCGGCGGCGAAGGCCAACGGCGTCCACGTCCACTGGGCCGCGGACGGGGCCGACCACAACCGCATCGTGCTCGAGATCCTCCGCAGCCACGGCGCGAGGACGCTGGTGAAGTCGAAGTCGATGCTCACCGAGGAGTGCGGCTTCCGGCACCACATGGCGGCCAGCGGGATCGAGATCATCGAGACTGATCTCGGCGAGCGCATCCAGCAGCTCGACAACGAGGAGCCGAGCCACATCGTGGCGCCGGCCGTCCACAAGACCCGAATGGACGTCGCCGAGGTCTTCGCGAAGACGCTGGGCACCGACCCGGACAACGACGACGCCCACTACCTCGCCGAGAGCCAGCGCGAGACCACGCGCCCCTACATCCTCAACGCCGATGCCGGGATGACCGGCTGCAACTTCGCCATCGCTGAGACCGGCACGGTCGTCACCTGCACCAACGAGGGCAACGCCGACCTCTCCGGCAACGTGCCGCTGCTGCAGATCCACTCGATCGGCATCGAGAAGATCATCCCGCGCATCGAGGATCTCGGCGTCTTCATCCGGCTGCTGTCTCGCTCGGCGCTCGGCTCGCCGATCACCCAGTACACCTCGCATTTCCGCGGGCCGCGGCCGGGCACCGAGATGCACTACGTGCTGGTCGACAACGGCCGCTCCGAGCGCCTCGGCATGGAGGAGTTCTGGACCTCGCTGAAATGCATCCGCTGCGGCGCCTGCATGAACACCTGCCCGGTCTACCGCCGCTCGGGCGGGCTCTCCTACGGGGCGACCTATTCCGGGCCGATCGGCCTGATCATCGACCCGACCTTCAACAAGCGGAAATACTCGACGCTGCCGTTCTCCTCGACGATGAACGGCTCCTGCACCAACGTCTGCCCGGTGAAGATCAACATCCACGAGCAGATCTTCGCCTGGCGCAAGGTGCTGGCCGAGGAGCACCAGATCCCGCTCCTGAAGCAGGGCATGATGAAGGCGGCCGGCGCGGTGCTGAGCCGCCCGGCCGCCTACCGCGCGGCGATCGGCACGGCGGATTCGGCGCTGCGCGCGCTGCCGCGCTTCGCCGTCTACAACCCGCTCAACACCTGGGGGAAGAAGCGCGAGATGCCCGACGCCCCGAAGCAGAGCTTCCACGCCTGGTACAAGCAGAACCGCATGGCCGGCGCGGCGAAGAAAGACGTGTCGTGAGCGCCGGCACCCGCGCGGCGACGCTGGCCGCGATCCGCCGGAACCGGCCGGCCGGCGACCACCCGCTGCCGCAGGTCCCGGTCTTCGCCCCGCTGGTCGCCGACGACCACGTCGCGGCCTTCACCGAGGCGCTGAAGCGCATGGGCGGGCGCGTGGTCGAGGCCGGCCACGCCGGCGATCCGCTCGGCCACGTGCGCGAGCGCCTGGACGCGGCGAAGGTCGTCGCTTCCGCCGTGCCGGAACATGCCGGCAACCGCGACCTCTCCGCCGTCACCCGGCCGCAGGCGGTCGACGACGTCGACGTCGCGATCGTGCGCGCCCGCTTCGGCATCGCCGAGACCGGATCGGTGTTGTTCACCGAGGCCGAGCTGGTGGTGAACGCGGTGGCCTACCTCGCCCAGCACCTCGTGGTGCTGCTCGACCCCGCCGACATCGTCGTCAACGTCCAGGCGGCCTACAAGCGGCCGGACTTCGCCGGGGCGGCCTACGCCGTCCTGCACACCGGCCCCTCCGCCACCGCCGACATCGAGGGCGTATTGATCCACGGGGCGCAGGGCGTGCGCTCGCTGACCGTCGTCCTGTTGCCGCGCCGCGACGTTCGGGCCGCCTGATCGATCGCGCCGTCGAGCTCGGGGAACCTCGGAACGGGCGTGCTCCTTGCTTGGGCTAGACCCTCGGCAACGCTACGGAGGCCCGATGCGCTACACTCTCGGCTGCAGCCTGTCCTACAACATCCTTTCGGACACGACCTTCATCTTCAACCTGGAGGTCGCGCGCCTGCGAAGCCTTGAGATTCTCAGCGAATCCCTCGTGCTGACGCCGAACCTGAAGCGCGACATCTACACGACGCCCGATCTGCTCAACCGTTACCTCGGCGTCAACGTGCCGATGGGCCAGTTCGCGCTGGAATACAACGCCGAGGTCGAGCTCACCGTCCACCGGGCCGACCCGGCGACGATCAACGAGACGCCGATCTCGGCGCTGCCGCTCGACATCCTGCCGTTCCTGCTGCCGAGCCGCTTCGTCTCGTCCGATCGGCTGACGCCGTTCGCCCAGGCCGAGTTCGGCGCGCTGCCGAAGGGGCATCAACGGGTCAACCAGATCTGCAACTGGATCCACGACCACATGACCTACAAGCCGGGCACCAGCGACGGCGAGACCACCGCCGACGAGAGCCTGCTCAAGCGCGCGGGCGTGTGCCGCGACTTCGCGCATATCGGCACCGCCTTCTGCCGCGCGCTGGGCATCCCCGCCCGCTTCGTGTCCTGCTACGCGCACGGCCTGGTGCCGAGCGACTTCCACGCGGTGTTCGAGGCCTATCTCGACGGGCGCTGGTGGCTGTTCGACGCGACCCGCCAGGCCGATCTCGACGGCCTGGTGCGCATCGGCGTCGGCCGGGATGCCGCCGAGATCGCGTTCTCGACGCCCTACGGCAACATGCAGCCGGTCAACCAGCAGATCCGCATCACGCGCTCGGACGGCCTCGGCAGCCCGCCCCAGCGCACGGTCGACGCGATCTCGACGGAGGTGCCGGCGCCGCATGCGGGCGCGGCCTGAACCGCCGCCATCGATGCGCCGGATCGCCCGTCCGTGTTAGGAAGGGATCGATAGCCCCGGCAAAGGAGCGATGCCGTGTCGCGCGCGATCAACGATCATCAGCACCGACCGGTCGACATCCCGGACAGCGCGCGGGCCGCGATCGAGACGGTGGCGGCCCATCCCGCGGTGCGGGCGATCATTGTGTTCGGGTCGCGCGCCGCGGGCGATCACGATGCCCGGTCCGACATCGATGTCGCCATCGAGGCACCGGGCCTCGACCCGGCGGCGATGGCGCGGCTTCGCGACGGGATCGCGCGGTTTCCCACGCTCTATCGGATTTCGATGACCCGGCTCGACACGATGCCGAGCGCACTCAAGGATCGCGTCCTGGCGCAGGGAGTCACGATCTATGAGCGCGCGGAAGCTTGACGACAGCCTGGGCAATCTCGGCCGCGCCGTCGCCAATCTCGAGCGTGCGCTGACGATCCCGACGGATGGCGAGCTCGTCTTCGAAGGCACCATCCACCGCTTCGAGATCACGATCGAGCTGGTCTGGAAGACCCTGAAGCGCGCCCTCGAATTCGAGGGCCTGAGCCCGAAGACGCCGCGCGACAGCGTGAAGGAGGCCTTCCGGATCGGCTGGCTACACGACGAGGCGGTCTGGCTCGACATGCTCGATCACCGCAACACCACATCCCACGCCTACCTGTCGGACGAGCTCGTGGCGGCCAACTATCGAGACATCGCCAAGGTCACGCCGCTCATCCGAACCACCTTCGATTTTCTCGCGCAGCGCTACCGCACGATCTGACAGGATGGGGACGCCGCTTCCCACCTCTCGCGCAGCGGAAGCCGGCATCGGCGTCAGGAGCATGCCATGGCCTACCGCCACGTCGTCGGCCCGCGCAGCTGGGCGTTCGCCGACCTTGCCGAGCTGATGGCGAAGGCGACGCCGGTCCGCTCCGGCGACCGGCTCGCGGGGCTCGCCGCGGAATCGGCGGAGGAGGGGTCGGCCGCGCGCTGGTGCCTCGCCGACGTGCCGCTGCGCGAGATCCTGGCCAAGCCCCTGATCGCCTACGAGGACGATGACGTCACCCGGCTGATCCTCGACGGCCACGATGCGGCGGCGTTCGCCGAGATCGCGCACCTCACCGTCGGCGACTTTCGCGAATTCCTGCTCGTCGCGACCAGCGAGACGCTGGCGCGAATCGCGCCCGGGATCACGCCGGAGATGGCGGCGGCGGTCTCGAAGATCTCGCGCAACCAGGACCTGATCCTGATCGCCCGGAAGTGCCGGGTGGTGACCCGGTTCCGCAACACCATCGGCCTGCCCGGCACGATGGCCGTGCGGCTGCAGCCGAACCACCCGACCGACGATCCCGCCGGGATCACGGCGGCGATCCTCGACGGGTTGTCCTACGGCTGCGGCGACGCGGTGATCGGCATCAACCCGGCCTCGGACTCGGTGGCCGCGCTGGGCAAGCTCCTCCACCTCCTCGACGCGATCATCCAGCGCCATGCGATCCCGACGCAGGGCTGCGTGCTGACCCACGTCACCACCACCCTCGAGGCGATGAACCGTGGGCTGCCGGTCGACCTCGTGTTCCAGTCGATCGCCGGCACGCAGGGCGCCAATGCCGGGTTCGGCGTCACGCTGGCGATCCTGAAGGAGGCGCACGAGGCGATGCTGGCGCTGAAGCGCGGGACGGTCGGCGACAACGGCATGTACTTCGAGACCGGGCAGGGCTCGGCGCTGTCCGCGAACGCCCATCACGGCATCGACCAGCAGACGCTGGAGGCGCGGGCCTACGCGGTGGCGCGCCCGTTCCGGCCGCTTCTCGTCAACACCGTCGTCGGCTTCATCGGGCCGGAATACCTCTACGACGGCAAGGAGATCATCCGCGCCGGGCTCGAGGACCACTTCTGCGGCAAGCTGATGGGCGTCCCGCTCGGCGTGGACGTCTGCTACACCAACCACGCCGAGGCCGACCAGAACGACATGGACGTGCTGCTGACGCTGCTGGGGGCGGCCGGCTGCACCTACGTGATGGGCGTGCCCGGCGCCGACGACGTGATGCTGAACTACCAATCCACCTCGTTCCACGACTCCCTCTACGTCCGCGAGGTTCTGGGCCTCAAGCGCGCCCCCGAGTTCGAGGCGTGGCTGCACGCCCTCGGGATGACGGACGATCACGGCAGGCTGCTGCCCGCGGAGCTGGGATCGCCGCTGCTCGCCGACGCTTCGGGGCTCGCCGCATGAGCGAGGACGCGAAGGTCTGGGCGCGGCTCGCCGGGCTGACGCCCGCCCGGATCGGCCTCGGGCGGGCCGGGAGCGGCCTGCCGACCCGCGAGGTCCTGCGCTTCGGCCTCGCCCACGCCCAGGCCCGCGACGCCGTGCACGCGCCGATGGATGCAGATGCGGTCGCACGGGCGATCGCGGCGTTGGGTTTCGCGACGCTCCGGGTCGCCTCGCGGGCGGCCGACCGCGCGACCTACCTGCGCCGGCCCGACTTCGGGCGCGCCTTGGCGGAGGAGGGCCGCCAGGCCCTCGAGCAGGCCGCCGGCGATCCGGTCGATCTCGCGATCGTCGTCGCCGACGGGTTGTCGGCCCGTGCCGTGCACGAGGGCGCGGCCGGTTTCCTTGCGGCCTTCAAGCCGCATGCCGACGGGGCCGGCTGGCGGCTCGCGCCGGTGGTCGTCGCAACGCAGGCCCGCGTCGCGCTCGGCGACGCCGTCGGCAGCGCCCTCAAGGCCCGCGCGGTGGCGGTGCTGATCGGCGAGCGTCCCGGCCTGTCCTCGCCCGACAGCCTCGGGATCTACCTCACCTTCGCGCCGCGCCCCGGCCGCTCGGACGCCGAGCGCAACTGCATCTCGAACGTCCGCCCCGCCGGGCTCTCGCACCCGCTCGCCGCGTTCAAGCTTGACTGGCTCCTGACCCAGGCCTTCGCCCGCGGGCTGACCGGCGTGTCCCTGAAGGACGAGAGCGACGCCGCGCTCGCCGCCCCCGAGCCGACGCGGTCCCTGCCGCAGCCCTGAGCGCCCCGCTCGACGTCCCAGCATTCGCTCGGCCGACGGTTCACCGGGGCGCCGGGCTCGGGAGCGACCAAGTATTCGCGGCGCAAGCGCGGCTGTGGCGATGTCGCAACACCGCGAAAGCATCCCGGGTTTGCCCCGAGACCTGCCTTCAACCGCCGCGATCCCGCCATAAACCGGGACCACCTCAGCATCCGCGGTAAACGGCTTTTCCCCCAACCGGTTACCGCTCGGTTGCGAGCGATTCCAAGAGCGTGGTCGAGCCTCCTCGCGCAACGTCGGTCGACGCTGCGGGACGGTCGTTCGCACCCTGCCGGGGATCGGCCGATGCGTAGCGGACCCGGGGGTGCGGGACAGGTCATGGACGCGCCTACGAACGACAAGTCGAAGCTGCCGAGCCGCCACGTCACGGAGGGGGCCGACCGCGCGCCGCACCGCTCGTATCTCTATGCGATGGGCCTGACCAAGCAGCAGATCCACCAGCCGCTCGTCGGCGTGGCGTCGTGCTGGAACGAGGCCGCCCCGTGCAACATCTCGCTGATGCGCCAGGCGCAGGCGGTGAAGAAGGGCGTAGCGGCCGCCCATGGCACCCCGCGCGAGTTCTGCACCATCACCGTCACCGACGGCATCGCCATGGGGCACGCCGGCATGCGCGCCTCGCTGCCGTCGCGCGAGGTCATCGCCGATTCCGTCGAGCTGACCATGCGCGGCCACGCCTACGACGCCCTGGTCGGCCTCGCCGGCTGCGACAAGTCGCTGCCGGGCATGATGATGGCGATGGTGCGCCTCAACGTGCCGTCGATCTTCATCTACGGCGGCTCGATCCTGCCGGGCTCGTTCCGCGGCCGCCCGGTCACCGTGCAGGACCTGTTCGAGGCGGTCGGCAAGGTCGCGGTCGGCGACATGAGCCTCGACGACCTCGACGAGCTCGAGCAGGTCGCCTGCCCCTCGGCCGGCGCCTGCGGCGCGCAGTTCACCGCCAACACCATGGCCACCGTTTCCGAGGCGATCGGCCTTGCGCTGCCCTACTCGGCCGGCGCGCCGGCGCCTTACGAGATCCGCGACCAGTTCTGCGCCACCGCCGGCGAGAAGGTGATGGAGCTGCTGGCCAAGAACATCCGCCCGCGCGACATCGTCACCCGCAAGTCCCTGGAGAACGCCGCCGCCGCGGTGGCTGCCTCGGGCGGCTCGACCAACGCCGCGCTCCACCTGCCGGCGATCGCGCACGAGTGCGGGATCAAGTTCGACCTGTTCGACGTCGCCGAGATCTTCCGGCGCACGCCCTACGTCGCCGACCTGAAGCCGGGCGGCCGCTACGTCGCCAAGGACATGTTCGAGGTCGGCGGCATCCCGCTCCTGATCAAGACCCTGCTCGACCACGGCTTCATCCACGGCGACTGCATGACGGTGACCGGCCGCACCATCGCCGAGAACATGGAGCACGTCCGCTGGAACCCAGACCAGGACGTGGTCCGCTCGGCCGGCAGCCCGATCACCCCGACCGGCGGCGTCGTCGGCCTCAAGGGCAACCTCGCCACCGAGGGCGCGATCGTGAAGGTCGCCGGCATGCCGCTGGACAAGCAGGTCTTCACCGGCCCGGCGCGGGTGTTCGACGGCGAGGAGGCCTGCTTCGAGGCCGTCCAGAAGCGCACCTACAAGGAGGGCGAGGTCCTGGTGATCCGCTACGAGGGCCCGAAGGGCGGCCCCGGCATGCGCGAGATGCTGTCCACCACCGCCGCGCTCTACGGCCAGGGCATGGGCGACAAGGTCGCCCTCATCACCGACGGGCGCTTCTCCGGCGCCACCCGCGGCTTCTGCGTCGGCCATGTCGGGCCCGAGGCGGCGGTGGGCGGGCCGATCGGGCTGCTGCGCGACGGCGACATGATCACGCTCGACGCGATCAAGGGCACCCTCGACGTGGCGCTCTCCGACGCCGAGCTCGACGCGCGCCGCAAGGCGTGGACGCCGCGGACCAATTCCGCGACCTCCGGCTACCTCTGGAAGTACGCGCAGACCGTCGGACCCGCCGTGAACGGCGCCGTGACCCATCCGGGCGGCGCCGAGGAGATCCAGAGCTATGCGGACGTCTAGGACCGACCGCGACCGGCCGGACCGGGCCGATCCCCGTCGGTCCCGCGGCGGGCTGAACGTGCACTTGCGCGGCCTCGCGCTCGCCGCGACGGCGGTCGCGACCCTGCTCGCCGGCACGCCGGCGACGGAGGCGCTCGACGCCAGCGTCCGCACGCCCGTGCCGGAGAAGAGCTACCGCAGCGCCAAGGACGCGCTGCGGGCCGGCGTGCGCGAGTACAATGCCGGCGACAAGGAGGGCGCGGCCCGCGCGCTCGAATACGCCGCCGACCAGGGCCACGCGCTCGCCCTGTGGAAGCTCGGCCGGATGTACGCCGAGGGCGACGGCGTCCCGCACGACGACCTGAAGGCGTTCGAGTTCTTTTCGCGGATCGCCGATTCCGGCACCGACGACGGGCCCGACGCGCAGACCTCGGCGGTGACGGCGAGCGCCTTCACCGCGCTCGGCAGCTACTTCCTCGACGGGATCAAGGGCACCTACGTGCGCCCGAACCCCGAGCGGGCCTACGACATGTTCAACTACGCGGCGTCGTATTTCGGCGACCCGAACGCGCAGTACAACCTCGCCCGCCTCTACCTCGACGGCACCGGCGTCGAGGCCGACGCGCGCCAGGCCGCGCGCTGGTTCAACCTCGCCGCCGAGAAGGGCCACCACCCGGCCCAGGCGCTCTTGGGCGACATGCTGATGAACGGCATGGGCGGCGTGCCGGTGCAGCGCGCCCGTGGCCTGATGTGGCTCTCGCTGGCCCGCGAGGGCGTCGAGGGGCGCAAGGACGCGTGGATCGTCGCGCTCTACGAGAAGAACTGGGCAGCGGCCAGCGACGAGGACCGCGCCGAGGCGCAGGCCCAGGTGCAGACGGTGGGCTCGATCAAGCGCCGCCGCTGAACCCGGGCGGGCACGACGGCCCGGCCGGGGCGACGTCATATCCCGCGACGCGAATCGAACCCGGCACGGGTTCCTCCCTCCCCGCCGAGGGGGGAGGGAGACGCGCTGAACCGAGTCCATCAGTAACGCGGTCTATCGGACGGCGCTCAGCCCTTGCGCGCGGCCATGGCCGTGACGAAGGACGGGCGCGCCAGGATGCCGTCGACGTAGGCCGCGAGCTTCGGCCAGCGGGCGGCGTCGATCTTCGCGTCCGCGAGGTGGAAGTTGTAGAAGCCGGTCGCGATCGCGATGTCGGCGATCGAGAAGGCGTCGCCGACCAGGAACGCGCCGTCGATCCGACCCTCGAGATGGTCGAACAGCGGCGGCAGGTCGGTGTCGAGCGACTTGGCGACCGCGGCGTCGTCGCAGGGCTTGCCCATCATGTTGGGCTTCAGTACCCGCTCGCGGAACGCCACGACCAGCGGGCCGAACAGCTCCGTGTCGCCGAACTTGTCGTACCAGACCGCGCGGCCGAGCGCCTTCGCGTCGGCCGGCATCAGCGCCGGGTCCGGGTGCTTGCGCTCCAGGTACCACAGGATCGCGGAGGAATCGGCGAGCTTGAAGCCGTCGTCGTCGATCGCCGGGATCTTGCCGAGCGGGCTCGCCGCCTGGAACGCCGCATCGGGCGCGTGGAACATGCAGGGCACGTGCTCGTAGGGCACGCCCTTCTCGGCGAGCGCCACGAGGATCTTGCGGACGTAGGGCGAATAGCCGGTGCCGTAGACGATCATGCTGGTTCTGGACCCATCGGGTTTGCGGAGGGCGCCTCGTAGCACGGATCCCGGCGGCACGGCCGCGACCGGCCCCCCGGATGCGGTCGGACCGCTGCGGCCATTCGACGGGCCATCGGAACTTGGCCGTACGATCGGGCACTTACCCGCACGAGCCCGCACCTCCGTGGGCCGCGATTCCGCCGTCACGAGAGGATTTTCATGAAAGCGCTGTGCTGGCACGGCAAGGGCGACATCCGCTGCGACACGGTCCCCGATCCGCGGATCGAGGATGCGCGCGACATCATCAT
Source organism: Methylobacterium sp. J-092 (assembly GCF_022829325.1). Lineage (NCBI taxonomy): Bacteria > Pseudomonadati > Pseudomonadota > Alphaproteobacteria > Hyphomicrobiales > Methylobacteriaceae > Methylobacterium > Methylobacterium sp. J-092. Next base: position 28,536 of record NZ_JAKSXU010000093.1, read on the forward strand.
CAAGGTGACGTCCTGCGCCATCTGCGGCTCCGACCTCCACCTGATGGACGGCCAGATGCCGACTATGGAGGCGGGCGACGTGCTCGGCCACGAGTTCATGGGCGAGGTCGTCGAGGTCGGGCAGGGCTTCACCAAGTTCAGGAAGGGCGACCGCGTGGTCGTGCCGTTCAACATCAATTGCGGCGAATGCCGCCAGTGCCGGCTCGGTAACTACTCCGTCTGCCAGCGCTCGAACCGCAACGCCGCCATGGCCGCCGCCCAGTTCGGCTACACCACCGCCGGCCTGTTCGGCTACTCGCACCTCACCGGCGGCTACGGCGGCGGGCAGGCCGAGTACGTGCGCGTGCCGATGGCCGACGTCGCGCCGATGCTGGCGCCCGAGGGCGTCGACGACGAGTCGCTGCTGTTCCTCACCGACATCCTGCCGACCGGATGGCAGGGCGCCGAGCATTGCGAGATCAAGGGCGGCGAGATCATCGCGGTCTGGGGCGCGGGCCCGGTCGGCCTGTTCGCGATCCAGTCCGCCAAGATCATGGGCGCCGAGCGCATCATCGCGATCGACACGGTGCCCGAGCGCCTGGCGCTCGCCCGCACCTACGGCGCGACCGACATCATCGACTACGCGAAGGAAGACGTGTTCGAGCGGATCAAGGAGATCAGCAAGGGCGAGGGCGCCGACGGCGTCATCGACTGCGTCGGCATGGAGGCCAGCGCCGGCCATGGCGTCGCCAGCCTCGTCAACACGATCCAGGAGAAGCTGACCTCGACCGAGCGGCCCTACGCCCTGATGGAGGCGATCAAGGCGGTGCGCCCCTGCGGCATCGTCTCGGTGCCCGGCGTCTACGGCGGCCCGATCCCGGTCAACATGGGCATGATCGTCCAGAAGGGCCTGACCATGAAGAGCGGGCAGACCCACGTGAAGCGCTACCTGGAGACGCTGACCAAGCTGATCCAGGAGGGGAAGATCGACATGACGTCGATGATCACCCACCGCTCCACCAACCTCGCCGACGGGCCGGACCTCTACAAGACGTTCCGGGACAAGAAGGACGGTTGCGTGAAGGTCGTGTTCCACCCGAACTGACCGACGGGGCGATGCTGGCGCGGTCCGGAACGGACCGTCGCCGGCGTCGCTCGTCGCGGGGGCTCACGCCGCCCGCGCGTTCGCCGTCGGCGCGAAGTGGCCGAGGTAGCGCGTGCCGATCGCCGTCACCGGCAGCACGACGAAGACGTCGGTGGTGCCGAACTGGCGGTCGATCACCGCCCCGTCGCCGAAGGTGGCGCCGACGCGGAGATAGCCCTTGATCAGCGGCGGCAGCGCCTGCAGGGCGGCCTTCGGGTCGATCGCCTCGCGGTCGAGCCGGTCCATCGGCACGTAGCGCTCGGGAAGCGCCCGGGCCCGCCAGCCGTCGGGCGCACGGGCATGGTGGTGCAGGAAGCTCAGGGGCAGCGCGAGGCGGGCGGGATCGGTGCCGTCGAGGCTGGCGCAGCCGATCAGCGCGTCGATGCGGTGGTGCAGCACGTAGGCGTAGATGCCGGCCCAGAGCAGCTCGACCGTGCGCTTGGTGCGATAGGGCTTCAGCACGCAGGAGCGGCCGAGCTCGAGCAGGCGCTTGCCGGGATGGGCCGCGAGCAGCGGCGCGATGTCGAACTCGGAGGCCGAGTAGAAGCCGAAATGGCGCTCGGCCGCCTCGCCGCGGAGCAGGCGATAGGTGCCGACCACCTTGGGCCGCGCCTTGCGGAACGGCTTCGCGTCGGTCGCGGCGTGATCGATCACCAGGAGGTGGTCGCAGACCGCATCGTAGGCGTCGACGTCGCGCCGCGACAGCATCGCCATGCCGCTGGGGATCGCCGACATCTCCTCGTAGAACACCTGGTAGCGCAGCCGCTGCGCCCGGCGGATCTCGGACTTGCGGGTGGCAAGGCACACCTCGAGGCTGCCGATGCGGCCGAGGCTCGGGCCCAGCTCGGGGAGGGGCTTGCCCGCACCCTTGGCCTTGAAGCGGATCGGCGTGGCGCCGGGCGGGATCAGGCTGCGGCCACCGAAGCCGGGCAGGGTGCCGTCGGCCGACTTGCGCTTCAGCTTCGCGATGGGGGACTCGACGCTGTCCCAGCCGTTGGCCCGGATCGCGTCCCAGGCGGCGGAGGCCCCACGCGTAAACTTCGCGACCATGGTCGACGCCCATTCCGGGTCGGGAGCGCGCCCCCGCGGGGCGGCCGGCTCCAGGCCCTGGAACCGGACACAATCACGAAGGCCGCACGCTTTTATGACAGGCCCGCGCCGGCGCCCGTGAGCGTCCCGCGAGCCCGAAGGCCGTCCGGTCTCAGACGAACTGGCTGAGGCCGGGGACGGAGCCGACGATCGGCCCCATCACGTCCTCGCCGGCCTTCTCGCGGCCGTAGGCGAACAGCTCCTGGCCAAGCGGCTGCATCTGGCCCATCGGCACGCCGGCCGCCATCAGCTTCTGGCCGAGCGCCATCACGCCGCCGCCCATCATGCCGCCGAGCATGCCCATGAGGCCGCCGCCGCCCTCGTCGGCGTTCGAGGTCGCGACCAGGGATTCGGCGCCCGGCATCGCCGCCATCAGCTGGCTCACCTCCGTGGCGGGGCCCTCCTTCTGGAGGAACGCCAGGATGTGCCCGATCGCGGTCTGCGCCGTCGCGGCATCGAGCCCGGTGCGGTTGGTCACGCGGGCGATGAGTTCTTCCATGATCGGCAGCTCCCGAGGGTGTTTCCTCGTCCTTCGGGCTTAGGGAAGCAGAAATCAAGCAAAACGGCCGCGCATCTGGCAAAGCCGGTCTTCGGCCGGCATAACCTTCACCGGTGGTGCGAAGGGGATTGGGCGTGATGGCGGGCGACGGCAGCATCCTCGTTGGAAAAAGCATCCCGAAGACCGGCGCGCCGAAGCCCGAGGTGCTGTCGCTCAAGCTCGCCAACCGGCACGGGCTGGTGACCGGCGCGACCGGCACCGGCAAGACCGTGACGCTGCAGGTGATGGCCGAGGGCTTCTCCAATGCCGGCGTCCCGGTCTTCGCAGCCGACGTGAAGGGCGACCTCTCGGGCCTGGCGGCGGCCGGGGAATCCAAGCCCGTCTTCGTCAAGCGCGCCGAGGAACTCGGCATCGCCTACGAGCCCGACCGCTTCCCGACCGTGTTCTGGGACCTGTTCGGCGAGCAGGGCCATCCGATCCGCTGCACCGTGACCGAGATGGGGCCGCTGCTGCTGGCGCGGCTGCTCGAGCTCAACGACACGCAGGAGGGCGTCCTCAACATCGCCTTCCGCGTCGCCGACGAGAACCAGTGGCCGGTGATCGACCTGAAGGACCTGCGCGCGCTGCTGGCCTTCTGCTCGGAGAACCTCAAGACGATCTCCGGCCAGTACGGCAACGTCTCGGCGGCGTCGGTCGGCGCGATCCAGCGCCAGCTCCTGATGCTCGAGAACCAGAACGCCGACCGGTTCTTCGGCGAGCCGGCCCTCAACCTCGAGGACTTCATGCGGACCGACCGCGACGGGCGCGGCGTCGTCAACATCCTGGCCGCCGACAAGCTGATGCAGCGGCCTCGGCTCTACGCCTCGTTCCTGCTGTGGATGCTCTCCGAGCTGTTCGAGCAGCTGCCCGAGGTGGGCGACCTGGACAAGCCGAAGCTGGTGTTCTTCTTCGACGAGGCGCACCTGCTGTTCAACGATGCGCCGAAGGCGCTGCTGGACGCGGTCGAGCAGGTGGTGCGGCTGATCCGCTCGAAGGGCGTCGGCGTCTACTTCGTGACGCAGAACCCCCTCGACGTGCCCGAGACGGTGCTGGGCCAGCTCGGCAACCGGGTCCAGCACGCGCTGCGCGCCTTCACTCCCCGCGACCAGCGCGCGGTGAAGGCCGCCGCGGAGACCTTCCGGCAGAATCCCAGCTTCGACGTCGCGGAGGCGATCACGCAGCTCGGCGTCGGCGAGGCCCTGGTCAGCTTCCTGGAGCCGAAGGGGACGCCGTCGGTGGTCGAGCGCGCCCTGATCGCGCCGCCCCAGGGTCGCGTCGGCCCGCTGACGCCGGCCGAGCGCGCCGACCTGATCGCCCGGAGCCCCCTGCGCGGCAAGTACGATGCGGCGATCGACAGCGAGAGCGCCTACGAGATGCTGGCCAAGCGCAAGAATCTCGACGCCGCCCCGGCGGAAGCGGCGCAGGCCTCGGAAGGCGGCCTCGGCGGGTTCCTCGGCGGCATCATGGGCAGCGTGTTCGGCCCGCCCGCCGCCAAGGGTGGCGGCAAGGGGGGGCGCAAGGCGCCGCAGAGCCTTGCCGAGCAGGTCGTGTCGAATGCGGCGCGCTCCATGGCGCGCAGCGTCGGCACCCAGGTCGGCAACGCGATCCTGCGCAACGTGCTCGGCGGGCTGACGAAGCGGTAGCAGGGACCCGGCGCGGCGCGGGCCGCGCCGGGTCACAGGCAGGGATCGTGTGCCGCCTCGAGCCGGCCCGCCTCGATCGCGGCGAGGAAGGCCTGGTAGTCCGCCCCGTTCCGGTCGCCGTAGGCGTGCGCCCAGTCGGCCAGCGCCTCGCGCAGGTCGGCGTGGCGGTCCTTGCCGCAATAGCCGGCGATGGCCGCCGCGTCGCCGGTGCGGGCATGCGCGCGGGCGAGCAGCGCGCCGTAGGCCCAGGAGAAGTACAGCAGCGGCTGCCCGGTCATGCAGGAGACCGGGATCTCACCCTTCATGTTCTTCATCTGCCGCACGTAGAATGGGCGGTCGGTGATCGTGGTCCAGCCGAGCAGCGGGTCGCCGACGCCCTGGAGCAGGCGCTGGCCGTAGATCACCCGCTCGCCCTCGTGGCTGGCATAGGGCTCCGGCATGCCGGGCAGGTAGGGGGCGTGGGCCGGGCGCACCGCCTCCTTCACCTGCAGGAAGAGCACGTCCTGGTCCGAGTTGCCGCAGAGCAGCGCCACGTAGGCGCGGGTCCCGACGCTGCCGACCCCGACGACGCGGTGGGCGACGTCGACCACGTGGTAGCGGCTCAGCATGAACCGGCGCTCGCGCGGCAGCGTCTCGGCGTAGTGCTCGAGCCCGGTGATCACCGACTCGCGGGTGTCGTCGTCGACGCGCGTGAGGATCGGCGCGTCCTCGCGGAAGCGCCAGCCTCCGTCGACGCGGCGCTCGCCGACGCGGGCGAGCAGGCTCTGGTTGTTCTTCTTGCGCGCCTTCTCCACCGCCTTGCGCACGACGGCCTGGGACGCCTCGTCGATGCGGACGCCGGAGAAATCGAGCTCGTCGGCGCGGGTGGCCTGCTGCCAGACGTCGAGGGACCCCTGCGGCGCGAGGTCCAGCATCGTGTGCTGGTAGCCGCCGACGGCGGCCATCACCGCCTGCCGGCGCTGGTCGGCGGGCACCCCGTCCTCGCGGGCCGCGACCTCGATGCTGGCAACGAGGCGCTTCAGGTCCCACTCCCAGGGGCCGATCGTGACCTCGTCGAAATCGTTGAGATCGAGCACGACGTCGCCCTGCGGCGTCCCGAACAGGCCGAAATTCGAGATGTGCGCGTCGCCGTTCATCACCACCATGATCTCGCTGCGCGGGCTGTGCGCGAGATCCCAGGCCATGACGTGGGCCGCCCCGCGCAGGAAGGCGAAGGGCGAGCTCGCCATGCGGGCGACGCGCAGCGGCACCAGCTCGGGCTGCCGGCCCTCGTGAGCGCCCGCGATCAGGTCGACCGGATCGGGCCGGTCGGCGGGCAGGTCGAGGGCGGCGTGAGCTGCATGGTCCACCACCTCGCGCAGGCGCTTGCCGGCGGCGCGGCGCTTGTCCCAGGGCTCGCCGCCGGCGCGGAGATCGATGTGCGGGTAGTCGGCCAGCGGCTCCAGGACGCCGGCTTCGGCGGCCTCGTCCGCGGCCGCGTGGTCCTGGCCGGTCTCGGCGCCGGCGGACGCGTCCTCGCCGTGGATGGGGTTCGGTCGTTCCATGGCTGCCTGCGACTCCGATCGACCGGGGACAACCTTGACCGCATAAGTTCGTTGCGGCGGCGGGGATTATGTCGCCATCGAATCCGTGGGGCGTAGCGCGGAAGGGTTACGATATCGGACGCCGGGCCGATCCGGCCTTCACGTCAGCTCCACCGTCACGGGCACGTGGTCCGAGGGTTTCTCCAATCCGCGCAGGTGCTTCTGCACCGAGGCCGCGACCAGGCGGTCGGCGGCCTGGGGCGAGAGCAGCAGGTGGTCGATGCGGATGCCGAAGTTTCGCGACCAGGCGGCAGCCTGGTAGTCCCAGAAGCTGTAGAGGCCGGGGCGCGGGTCGCAGGCGCGGACCGCGTCGGTCAGCCCTTCGGCGAGGAGCGACCGGAACGCCGCGCGCGTCGTGGGCAGGTAGAGCGCGTCGTCGGCCCAGGCCGAGGGCTCGGCCGCATCCTCCGGCTTGGGAATGACGTTGTAGTCGCCGGCCAGCACCAGGGCGGTCTCCTCGCGCATCCGCGCGCGGGCATGCAGGCGCAGGCGCTCGAGGAAGGCGAGCTTGTAGGGGTATTTCGGGCTCGCCACCGGGTTGCCGTTCGGCAGGTAGATCGAGGCCACCCGAACCGGCGCGACGCCGTCCCCGGCGACCAGCGCCTCGACGTAGCGGGACTGCTCGTCCTCGGCGTCGCCCGGAAGCGCGCGCAGAACGGTGTCCGGATCGTAGGTCAGCGGCGCGCGCACCAGCAGCGCGACCCCGTTATAGGCCTTCTGGCCCACGGCCTCGACCGCGTAGCCCGCCGCCTCGATCTCGGCGCGCGGAAACGCCTCCTCCTGGCACTTCAACTCCTGCAGGCAGACCACGTCCGGCTTGGCCTCGTCGAGGAAGGCGAGCAGGTGCCCGACCCGCTGCTTGATCGAATTGACGTTCCACGTGGTGATGCGCATCGCTGGCGTCCTGGAGAGCGGAGCCCGTCATCGGGCCTTCGCACCGCCCTGACAAGCGGAAGGCCGGACGCATCGTCGTCCGTCCCGCAACGAGGTCGCCGGTGGACTGGTTCGAGCCGATCGCCGGCTATTGCGAGCGCGGGAGCCCGGCGTTCTGGGCCGAGCCGGTCAACGCCGTCTCCAACGCCGCCTTCCTCGTCGCCGGCACCGTCGCGTTCCGGCGTGCCCGCACGGTGGACGATCGGCCCGCCGCCGCTCTCGCGCTCCTGACGGCAATCGTCGGCGTCGGATCCTTCCTGTTCCACACCCTCGCCGTGCGCTGGGCGATGCTCGCCGACGTGGTGCCGATCACCGTGTTCATCCACGCCTACTTCTTCCTGGCGATGGTGCGGTTCCTGCGATTCGGGCTCGTGGCAGCGGCGGCGGCGACCCTGGCGTTCGCGGGCTTCGGCTTCGGGCTCGTCCCCGCCCTCGATGCCGCCGCCGGGCGCTCGGTCGAGGCCCTCACCAACGGCTCGGTCGATTACCTGCCGGCCGTGCTGGCGCTCCTCGGCGTCGCGGTCGGGCTGCGATGGCTCGGCGACCCGTCGTCGACCGCCCGGCGGCTCGCCGCGCTGGCGCTCCTGTTCGGCGTCTCACTCGCCCTGCGCACGATGGACCGCAGCGTCTGCGCGCGCGTGCCCGTCGGCACCCACGCCCTCTGGCATCTGCTGAATGCCGGCATCCTCTTCGGCCTGGTCGTCGCCGCCGTGCGGCATCGGGCGGCGTCGCGCCGCCGGTGACGGGGGGCGCCCGGAGACGACCGAGACCGGCCGATTTCTTGCGCCTCCCGGCAAATCGGGGCAGAAGGACGCCGCCGCAGCCGATGGGGCGCGCGGCGTACCCCGCGCCCGTCCGCGCTGGCCGACAGGCCGCCGACGGCGCAGGGCAGAAGGCTACGAAAACCAGCATGTCCCAGAGCTTCCGCCTCGGTGTCGCCGGTCTCGGCACGGTCGGTGCCGCCGTCGTCCGCATGATCGCGCGCCGCTCGTCGGCGCTCGCCGCCGCCACCGGCCGCGACATCCGCGTCGTCGCGGTCTCCTCCCGCGACCGGACGCGCGACCGCGGGTTCGACGTCGCCGGGCTGCACTGGTTCGACGACCCGGTGGAGATGGCGCGCTCGGCCGAGGTCGACTGCGTGGTTGAGCTGATCGGCGGTTCGGAAGGGCCGGCCAAGGCGGTCGTCGAGGCGGCGCTCGCCGCCGGCAAGCCGGTCGTCACCGCGAACAAGGCGCTGCTCGCCCTGCACGGCGCGGCGCTGGCGACGTCCGCCGAGACCGCGGGCGTGGCCCTGGCCTACGAGGCGGCGGTCGCCGGCGGCATCCCGGTGATCAAGGCGCTGCGCGAGGGGTTGGCCGGCAACGCGGTGAGCCGCGTCTACGGGATCATGAACGGCACCTGCAACTACATCCTCACCCGGATGGAGCGCGAGGGCCTGACCTTCGAGGCCTGCCTCAAGGACGCGCAGGCGCTGGGCTACGCCGAGGCCGACCCGACCTTCGACGTCGAGGGCTTCGACACCGCCCACAAGCTCGCGATCCTGACGAGCCTCGCCTTCGGCACCGCGATCGACGCCGAGGGCGTCTCGGTCGAGGGCATCTCCGGCGTGAAGCCGCTGGACCTGCTGATGGCCGAGGAGCTCGGCTACCGGATCAAGCTGCTCGGCGTCGCGCAGGCGACGGAGGCCGGGATCGAGCAGCGCGTGCACCCGACCATGGTGCCGAAATCCTCCAGCATCGCCCAGGTGATGGGCGTGACGAACGCGGTGACGATCGACGCGGACGCCGTCGGCGAGCTGACCCTGATTGGCCCGGGCGCCGGCGGCGAGGCCACGGCGTCGGCGGTCGTCGCCGACATCGCCGACCTCGCCGCCGGCCTGACCCGCCCGACCTTCGGCTGCCCGACCGCGCAGCTGCGCCCCGCCGAGCGGGTCGAGATGCAGCGCCACGAGGGCGGCTATTACATCCGCCTCACGGTCCACAACCGGCCCGGCGTCGCGGCGGGCGTGGCCACCCGCATGGCCGAGCGCGAGATCTCATTGGAGAGCATCCTGCAGCGCCGCACCGGGGAGACGGCGGAGAGCGATCCGCACGGGCGCTCCGGGCAGCCGGTGCCGCTGGTGCTGATCACCTACGCCGCGACGGAGGGCAACATCCGCGCGGCGCTCGACGCCATCGCCGCCGACGGGCTGCTGGCCGAGGCGCCGCAGCTCATCCGAATCGAGCGGGAATAAGCCTCCTCGGCGCTCGAAGGATAAGCACTATCGTTCCTCTTCGCTGGAAATTCGGAAACCTGAGTTATTTTCGTGCATCCTGCCTGCGCTAAGCTGTAGGAGCAGGGCACCGAAAACGTTCGGGCCGCGGGAAGGGCTTGGGAAACGATGGACGAGGCGCTCATGCAGGGCTCGCGGAGCGTCGTCGCGCGCACGCTCACCCTCGAACTCGCGCGCGTGACCGAACGCGCTGCCATCGCCGCGGCGGCCCTGCGCGGGCAGGGCAACGAGAAGGCCGCCGACCAGGCCGCCGTCGACGCGATGCGGGCCGAGCTCAACGCGCTGCCGATCGACGGCACCGTGGTGATCGGCGAGGGCGAGCGCGACCAGGCGCCGATGCTGTTCATCGGCGAGCGCCTCGGCAGCGGCGGCGGGCCGCGCGTCGACCTCGCGGTCGATCCGCTGGAGGGTACGACCCTGTGCGCCAAGGACATGCCGGGCGCCATCGCGATCATGGCGATGGCCGAGCGCGGCTCGCTCCTCGCCGCCCCCGACGTCTACATGCAGAAGATCGCGATCGGCCCGGGCTATCCGCCGGGGGTCGTCGACCTCGACGCCAGCCCCGCCGACAACATCGCTGCGCTCGCCCGCGCCAAGGGCGTGCCGGCCTCGCAGATCGTGGCGATCGTCCTCGACCGGCCGCGCCACGCCGACCTCGTCGCCGCGATCCGCGCGGCGGGCGCCGGGGTCCGCCTGATCTCGGACGGCGACATCGCCGGCATCATCTTCACCAACTCGCCCCACGAGACCGGCGTCGACATCTATCTCGGGACCGGCGCGGCGCCCGAGGGCGTGATCGCGGCCGGCGCGCTGCGCTGCATCGGCGGCCAGATGCAGGGCCGGCTGATCCTCGACACGCCCGAGAAGCGCCGGCGGGCGCAGGACATGGGCATCGGCGACCCCAACCGGAAATACGAGCTCACCGACCTCGCCCGGGGCGACGTCATCGTGGCGGCGACCGGCGTCACCGACGGCGCGCTGCTGCGCGGCGTGCGCTTCAGGCCCGGCGTGATCGAGACCGAGACCGTGGTCTACCGCTCGGCCACGGGCACGGTACGGCGCATCCTCGGCGAGCACCGCCGCACGGAGCGCAACGTCGACTGAGCATGCGCGAACGCCGTCCGCGGAGTCTCCCCCTGCGGACGGCGCGGTCGTTCCCCGCTCAGTTCAGGACGACGACCTTGGTGCCGACGTTGACGCGGCTGAACAGATCGATCGCATCCTGATTGATCATGCGGATGCAGCCCGACGAGACGCTCTTGCCGATCGAGTTCGGATCGAGGGTGCCGTGGATGCGGAACAGCGTGTCCTTGTTGCCCTGCCACAGGTACATGGCCCGGGCGCCGAGCGGGTTGCGGTTGCCGCCGGGAACGCCGACGCCGCTCGGCAGCGTGTCGACCTCGCGGGCGAGGTGCGGCGTCCGGGCGATCATCTCCTTGGGCGGGTACCAGTCGGGCCAGGCCTGCTTCAGGTTCACCGTGGCGGTGCCCGACCACGAGAAGCCCTGCTTGCCCACGCCGACTCCGTAGCGCCGCGCCCGGCCGTCGGCCTGGACGAGGGTGAGCTGGTGCGCCCGCGGGTCGACGATGATCGTGCCGGGCTCGTAGGGCCCGGTATAGGCGATCTCCTGGCGCAGGAACGCCGGGTTGGTCTTCTTCCAGTTGAACGCCGCCACCGGGAACGCGTCGTCGGCGATCGCGGCATAGGCCTTGTCGTAGCTGATCGGGCCGTTGTCGATCGGCCGGTTGATCGCGGCGGCCATGGCCGGGGAGAGCTGGTTGGCGCCGGGCTTCGGCCCGACGGTGAGCGGCGCGGCGGGCGCGTCGGCCGGGCTCTCGGCCAGCGTCTCGGGCGGGCGCTCGGCGAGCTGCTGGCGCTCGGGGGCGAGGCGGCGCTCGGACGTCGTCGCGCGATCGGGAACGGCGCGGCCGAACTCGACGCGGCCGGCATAGGGCTCGTAGCGGCCGGCGCGGAGGCGGTAGAGCGCGCCGGTCTGGTCCTGGAACAGGCGGTCGTCGTCGCCGACGCCGTCGATGGCGCTCGAGGCGAGGGTGCCCCGTCCCTGGGCGTGACCGGGCGCGGTCGCGGACAGGCTCGCGAGGCTGGTCATCGCGCCGACGAGCAGAAGGCTTCGCAGGGTATTCGACATGGCGGTTCGAAACGTCCTTGATCCGAGGTCCCCGGGTCGGCGCGGGGCCGGCACGGAACCTTGAGTCACGCGGTCGTGCAGCGGCGGCCGCGATCCGGTGGTGACGATCCAAGGCTTAGCAAGTCCCGGCCCGTCGCGTCATCCTCCGCAGCGTCCCGGACGCCGTTTCATCGCGTGCCGTCGATTCCTTGCAACGGTCGGCGCCGAGCGCGCGCTCGTCTATCGAGAATCTGCCGGGCCGCGAGATCTGCAGTGCAGAGCCGGTGCGTGGCCGGAACGGGAGGCGAGAGCTGGATCGCAGCATCCGGGCGCCCGTCGGCACCCGCCCTTTACCATGCCCGATCGTTCCCGGCAGAGCGGGGACAAGTTGCGGAGACGCGATTGATTTGTCGCCCGTCTTGGCGCCAACAGTATCGCAGATCACACCATCTTCGGACATCGACCCGTGTCATCCGCTTCGAACTTGCGCGCGCGCCTCGCGGCGTCGCTCCTGGCGCTCGCCTGCGTCGTCGCGGTCCCGGCCGTCGCCCGGGACGCCGCGAAGCGTCCGGAGCGCCCGCGCCCGGTCCAGACCGTCGAGCCGGACGCGTCCGAGCCGAAGGCCGCCTGGACGGCGGGGACCGCGCCGCCGGACTGCACGCGTGCCCGCCGCAAGTTGTGGCAGCCCGAGCAGGGCTGGATCGTGAAGGCCATCACCACCTGCCATTGAGGCTGCGATCCGGCAACCGATCTCGGAGACGTGATCGGTTGATCCGCGGGCCATGCACCCGCACGGGATGCCCGTGGATTGGGCGGATTTCGGCGATCGCATCCTGCCCAGGCATCGTTGCCCTGAAACCCGGCACCGGGTGCTCGCTGGACGGCCGCATGCCGTCCCGTCGCCGGGCCCATTGCACCCCGAAGGTCCGACCCTCCGGAGCGCCGGTTCGTCAGGCCGGGGGGCATCCGGCGTCGCGTCCGCGTCTGGCACGGTTGCTGCTTGGGGTGGTGCGCTGCGCCATGCGCGGCACGCTGGGCAACGAAGCCTCGCAATGCGGACGGTGTGAGTCCGGTTCCTCCGGCATGAGCGGCTGCGCCCGAGCGCCCGCCCGATCAAGACGAGCACCCACGATGGCCTCCTTCAAGACCGTGATGAAGTCGGGACATCCCCCGACGCTGTTCGCCGCCTTCCTCTACTTCGACTTCTGCTTCGCGATCTGGGTCCTCAACGGCGCCATGGGGCCGTTCATCACCGAGACCTACAAGCTCTCGCCGGCCCAGACCGGGTTCATGATCTCGCTGCCGATCCTCGCCGGCGCGATCATGCGCTTCCCGCTCGGGGTGCTCGCCCAGTACATCGGCCGGAAGAACGCCGCCATCACCGAGATGAGCGTCATCATGCTGGCGATGGCCTACGGGTTCTTCTTCATCTCCAGCTACAACGACGTGCTCGCCATGGGCGTGCTGCTCGGCATCGCCGGCGCCTCGTTCGGCGTGGCCCTGTCGCTCGGCTCGGGCTGGTTCCCGCCGGAGCACAAGGGGCTCGCGATGGGCATCGCCGGCGCCGGCAATTCCGGCACCGTGCTCGCCGTGCTGTTCGCGCCGCCGCTCGCCCAGGCCTACGGCTGGCAGGCGGTCTACGGCTTCGCCGGCTGCGTCATGGCGATCCCGCTCATCGTGATGATCGTCCTCGCCAAGGAGCCCCCGGATCTCGAGCACCAGTCCTTCAAGGACCACATCTCGTGCCTGTTCACCAAGGACGGCTGGGCCTTCTCGCTGATCTACGTCATCACCTTCGGCGGCTTCATCGGCCTGTCGAACTTCCTGCCGACGTTCTTCTACGAGCAGTTCGCGGTGACCAAGGTCGAGGCCGGCCGTCTCACCATGCTCGCCGCCTTCATGGGCTCGGGCATCCGCATCCTCGGCGGCTACTTCGCCGACCGCCTCGGCGGCATCGCCGTGCTCTCGGTCGTCCTGCTCGCCTCGATCGCATCGTTCTTGGCGCTGACCGCGACGCCGTCGCTGGCCGCGACCACGATCCTGTTCATGCTCTGCTTCGCCGCGCTCGGCGCCGGCAACGGTGCGCTGTTCCAGCTCGTGCCGCTGCGCTACCCCACCAACACCGCGGTGTCGGGCTCGATGATCGGCGAGATCGGGGCGCTCGGCGGCGCGATCCTGCCGAACGTCATGGGCTTCTCGAAGCAGTATACCGGCGCCTTCGCCACCGGCTTCGTCGTCTACGCCGTCTTCGCCGGGATCGTGCTCGGCTGCCTGTTCCTGTGGCAGCGCAAGTGGGTCGGCACCTGGGTCGGCCCGCGCGGCAAGGTGCTCGATCCGTCGGCCACCCCGGCGGCGAACGACGGCATGCGCGCCGCCACGGCCTGAACCCTCCACCATCGTCACGGATTAGCACGGGGGCTTCGGCCCCCGTTTTTCGTTTCGCCACCAGCCGACGGCGAAAAGGGCGAGCGGGGACGGCGAGACGCGACCGTCGCGGTCGCTGCCTCAGCCCGGCGCGAGGGACGCGCAGTCCGGTGCCGTGCTCGGCCCGCCACGGGTGCGATCGACCCGCCCCCGCCTCGCTCGCGCTGCCCGAGCCTTCCCGACGCCGCCGTCGGCCGACGTCGCGGTGGATTGCGCCTGCGGAAAAAACCGGGTCTTTGTCACCGACGGTTGCACTCCGGCATCGGCCGAGCGTACTGAATACGTAATGCGAAACGTCGCATCCGGTCGCGAGGCCAGGGTGCCGGCGAGGACCGCCACAAGGCGGCTGCGACAAAAATCCTGCCGGAGGATCGACGCCATGATCAAGCGCCTGAGCGCCACGAACAGCGTGCTGTTCCTGCTCTGCCTGATGTACTTCATCACCTATCTCGACCGCGTGAACATCGCCACCGCGGGCGCCGTGATCATCAAGGATCTCGGCATGTCGAACACCCAGTTCGGCCTGATCCTCTCGGCCTTCGCCTACCCCTACGCGATCTTCCAGGTGATCGGCGGCTCGGTCGGCGACAAGTTCGGCGCGCGGCGCACGCTCCTGGTCTGCGGCCTGATCTGGGCCACGGCGACGATCCTCACCGGGTTCGTCGGCGGCCTCGTCAGCCTGTTCCTCGCCCGCGTGCTGCTGGGCTTCGGCGAGGGCGCGACCTTCCCGACCGCCACCCGCGCCATGCAGAACTGGACCGCGCCCGGACGGCGCGGCTTCGCGCAGGGCATCACCCACGCCTTCGCACGGCTCGGCAACGCGGTCGCGCCGCCGATCGTCGCCTTCCTGATCTACCATTTCGGCTGGCGCTCGAGCTTCGTCATCCTCGGCGCGATCAGCTTCGTCTGGGTCGTGGTCTGGTACCTGTACTTCCGCGACGACCCGTCCGACCACAAGTCGATCACCCGAGCCGAGCTCGACGAGCTGCCGCCCCCGCGCAAGGTCGGCGCCAAGCAGTCGGTGCCGTGGGGCGCGCTGACCAGGCGCATCCTGCCCGTCACGATCACCTATTTCTGCTACGGCTGGACCCTGTGGCTGTTCCTCGGCTGGCTGCCGAGCTTCTTCAAGCAGAGCTACGGCCTCGACCTGAAGAACTCGGCGCTGTTCGCCTCGGGCGTGTTCTTCGCCGGCGTCGTCGGCGACACGCTGGGCGGCGTGCTCTCCGACCGGATCTTCGAGAAGACCGGCAACCTCAAGCTCGCGCGCCTCTCGATCGTCGTGATCGGCTTTCTCGGCGCGGCGGCGAGCCTGACCGGCGTGTTCTTCACCCGCGACCTCACCTACGTCGCGCTGCTGCTGTCCTCGGGCTTCTTCTTCGCCGAGCTGGTGATCGGGCCGATCTGGTCGGTGCCGATGGACATCGCGCCGAAGTTCGCCGGCACCGCGAGCGGGCTGATGAACACCGGGTCGGCGGTGGCGGCGATCGTCTCGCCGATCGTGTTCGGGCTCATCGTCGACGCGACCGGCGACTGGACGCTGC
Source organism: Methylobacterium sp. J-092 (assembly GCF_022829325.1). Taxonomy (NCBI): domain Bacteria; kingdom Pseudomonadati; phylum Pseudomonadota; class Alphaproteobacteria; order Hyphomicrobiales; family Methylobacteriaceae; genus Methylobacterium; species Methylobacterium sp. J-092. Next base: position 43,810 of record NZ_JAKSXU010000093.1, read on the forward strand.
CGTTCGCGGGCTCGATCGGCCTGTGCCTGCTCGGCGCGGCCACCGCCTTCACCATGCATCCCGAGCGGCCCTTCGTGGAGCCGGCCGAGGCCGGTCTCGTCCCGCCGGGGGCGACCCTTCCGGCGCGCTGAGGGGATGCCGATGACGGAGACCCGACGCGAAGGCCCGCTCGCGGGCGTCAAGGTGGTCGAGCTCGCCCACATCATGGCGGGCCCGGTCTGCGGCCTGATGCTCAGCGACATGGGCGCCGAGGTGATCAAGGTCGAGAAGATCCCGGGCGGGGACGACACCCGCCGCTCGGTGCCGCCCGCGATCGAGGGCGAGAGCGCCGCCTACATGATGATGAACCGCGGCAAGCGCGGCCTCGCCCTCGACCTCAAGAGCGAGGCCGGCAAGGCGGTGCTGCACCGCCTGCTCGCCGATGCCGACGTGCTGATCGAGAACTACCGCGCCGGCACGATGGAGAAGCTGGGCTTGAGCTACGAGGCCCTCCGCGAACGCTACCCCGCCCTGGTCTACTGCTCGCTCTCCGGCTTCGGCCGCTCCGGCCCCTACGCCGAGCGCGCCGGGTTCGATCTTGTCGCGCAGGGGATGAGCGGGCTGATCAGCGTCACCGGCGCCGGGCCGGGCGAGCCGCCGATGAAGTGCGGGCCGCCGGTCACCGACATCACCGCCGGCATCCTCGCGGCGATGGGGGTGCTCGCCGCCTACACGCACCGGCTCAAGACCGGCCTCGGCCAGGTGGTCGACACCTCGCTGTTCGAGGCCGGCATCACCTTGACCTACTGGCAGTCGGCGATCGCCATGGCGACCGGGATCGCGCCGGGGCCGATGGGCTCGGCCCATCCGCTGAATGCCCCCTACGAGGCGTTCGAGACCGAAGACGGCTGGATCACCATCGGTGCGGCCAACCAGACCAACTGGCTGCGCCTGCTCGACGTGCTCGGCGCCGCGGAGCTCGCCGCCGACCCGCGCTTCGCCCTCAATGCCGGCCGCATGGAGCATCGGATCGCCCTCGCCGAGGCGCTGGCGCCGTTCTTCCGCGGCGCCACCTCCGCGGCGTGGCTCGCGCGCCTGGAGGCGGGCGGCGTGCCGGCCGGGCCGGTGCTCGACGTCAACCAGATGCACCGCGACCCGCACACGCTGGCCCGCGAGATGGTGGTCCCGGTCGATCATCCCCGCGCCGGGACGATGACGACGCTCGGGCTGCCGGTGAAGTTCTCGGCGACGCCGGGCAAGGTCCACGGCCCGGCACCGCTCTTCGGCGAGCACTCGCGCGCGATCCTGCGCGGGGCCGGCTACGACGCGGCGGCGATCGACGGCTTGATCGCGGCGGGCGTCGTGGGCGAGACGACGGCGTGACGATTGGAGAGGACTTCCACCATGAGCGACGCCGCCCCGACCGATGAGCTGCTGGTCTCCCAGGACGGCGCGATCGCCCGCATCGTCCTCAACCGGCCGCACGCCCGCAACGCGCTGACCTTCGCGATGTACGAGGGCCTGGTCACGCAGTGCCTGCGGATTCAGGAGGACGCCTCGGTCAAGGCGCTGGTGATCACCGGCGCCGGCGAGAAGGCGTTCGCCGCCGGCACCGACATCGCCCAGTTCCGCAGCTTCGAGACCGCCGAGGACGCGCTCGGCTACGAGCGCTTCATGGACCGGGTGCTCGGCACGCTGGAGCGGATGCGGGTGCCGACCATCGCGGCGATCGCGGGCGCCTGCACCGGCGGCGGGGCGGCGATCGCCGCCGCCTGCGACCTGCGCATCGCCACGCGCGACGCCCGCTTCGGCTTCCCGATCGCCCGCACGCTCGGCAACTGCCTGTCGCAGGGCAACCTCAAGCGCCTGTCGGACCTGATCGGCCCGGCGCGGGTCAAGGACATCATCTTCACCGCCCGCCTCGTCGGCGCCGAGGAGGCGCTCGCCATCGGCCTCGTCGGCGAGGTGGTGGCCGATGCCGCCGCCCTGGCCGCGCGCGCGACGGAGCTGGCGACGCTCCTGACCGGTCACGCCCCGCTGACGATGCAGGCCACCAAGGAAGGCCTGCGCCGGCTCGCCGAGGAGGCCGCCGCCCCCGAGGGCGAGCCGCAGCCCGGCGACGACCTGATCCTCAGCTGCTACATGAGCCGCGACTTTCGCGAGGGCATGGAGGCGTTCCTCGCCAAGCGCACGCCGGACTGGCAGGGGCGCTGATCCGCTTTCCCGCACGGGCGATCGAACCTCGCTCGATCCGCATTGGGTCGCCCGTTCGCCGCCCATCCCCTCGCTCCGCCTGCGGGGAGAGGGCCGCGACGACCTCGTCGTCGGCGCGGCGCGGCGGCAGCCGAAGGTGAGGGGGCTTCGACGAAGGAGCCTCGTTCGTCCCCACCCCCTCACCCTCGCTACGGCTTCGCCTCCGCTTCCCGCAGGCACGACGAGGTGCCTTCGGGCCTCTCCCCGCGTGCGGGGAGAGGGGAGAAGGGCCGCGCTACCGCGTCGACGGCAGCAGCAGGTCCGGCAGCCACAGGGCGATGCCCGGCACGAGGCACAGGATCAGGATCGCGACCGCCATCAGCACCACGAAGGGGAGCGTGCCCCAGATGATGTCCGAGAGCGGGATGTCGGGGGCGATGTTCTTGATGACGAAGATGTTGAGCCCCACCGGCGGGTGGATCAGGCCCATCTCCATGGTGATCGTCATCACCACGCCGAACCAGACGAGGTCGAAGCCCGCGGCCTTCAGCGGCGGCAGGATGATCGGCGCCGTCATCAGGATGATCGAGACCGGCGGCAGGAAGAAGCCGAGCCCGATCACCAGCCCGAGGATCGTGACCAGCAGCACCCAGGGCGAGAGCTGCATCGCCACGATCGCGGCGGCGGCCGACTGCGAGATGTGCAGGTAGCTCATCACGTAGGCGTAGAGCAGCGACATGCCGATGATCAGCATCAGCATGGTCGATTCGCGTAGGGTCGCGGTAAGGATCGGGCTGACGTCCCGCGGGCGCCAGACGCCGTAGATCACCGCGATCAGGCCGAGCGCCAGGAGGCCGCCGAGGCCCGCGGTCTCGGAGGGCGTCGCGTAGCCGCCGTAGAGCGCGACCATCACGCCGGTGAGCAGCACCACGAAGGGCAGCACCCGCGGCAGCGTCTCGAACCGCTGGCGCATGCTGTAGGTGTCCTCGGCGAGGATCGGCGACTGGACGCCGCCCCGCTCGTAGGCGGCCTTCGCGGTGGCGTACTCGGCGCGGAAGCGGAACATCGCCCACGCCGCGAACAACCCCACCAGCAGCAGCCCCGGCCCGATGCCGGCCAGGAACAGGCGCCCGAGCGACTGCTCGGCGGCCACCGCGTAGAGGATCATGGTGATCGACGGCGGCAGCAGGATGCCGAGCGTGCCGCCTGCCGCGATGATGCCGGCGGCGAAGCCCGGCGAGTAGCCGCGCTTGCGCATCTCGGGGATGCCGGCCGAGCCGATCGCCGAGCAGGTCGCGGGCGAGGACCCCGCCATGGCGGCGAACAGCGCGCAGGCGAAGACGTTGGCGATGCCGAGCCCCCCGGGGATGCGGTGCATCCAGGCATGCATCGCCGAGTACAGGTCCTGCCCCGCCTTCGAGCGACCGATCGCGGCGCCCTTCAGGATGAAGAGCGGGATCGAGAGCAGGGTGATCGAGGCCATCTCCTCGTAGACGTTCTGCGCCACGGTATCGAGCGAGGCCGACGGCATGAAGAAGAACATGAACGCCAGCGCGACGAAGCCGAGCGCGAAGGCGATGGGGATGCCGGCCAGCATCGCCGAGAGGGTGGCTCCGGCATAGAGGAAGCCGATCGCGGCGGTGCTCATCGGGTGATCCTCGCGGTGTCGACGGTGTCGCCCATCGGGTCGGTGCCGCGCGGCGTCGCGTCGGGCCGCCCGTGCATGTCCTTGTTCAGGTCGGCGCCGACGCCGATCTTCGGCGCGACCCAGCCGGCGGAGTTCGGGCCGTAGGTCAGGGCCTGGACGATCTGCACGGCGAACTGGATGCCGAGCAGGCTCATGCCGACGGCCATCAGCGCGTAGGGGATGGCGAGCGGCGGGCCCCAGCTCGATTGCGAGACCTGGCCGTCGACCCAGGCCTCGTGGAACAGCGTCCAGCTCTTCCAGGCGAAGAACACCACGAAGACGAAGCTGATCACGTCAGCCATGAGCAGGCGGGCGCGGTTGACCTTGGGCGACAGGAACCCGGTCAGCGCCTCGATCGCCACGTGGCCGCGCTTGGCCTGGACCGCGGCGGCCGAGAAGAAGGTCGCGCCGACGATCAGGAACACGGCCATCTCGTCCTGCCAGTCGGTCGGCTCGTGCAGGACGTAGCGGATCACCACGCTGTAGCTCAGCACGAGGCAGGCGCCGACGAGCGCCAGCCCGCCGAGCACCATGATCACCCCGTTCAGGCGCTTCATCGCGCGATCCATGACGCCGAGCGCGCCGGGGATCCGGGGCTCGGCGACCGCCTTCGTCTCGGAGGCGGCCGAGGCCGCGTCGAAGGCGTGGCTCATCGTGTGTGCTCCCGATGCCGACGCCTCGGGAGCGTTCCGCGGCACCGGCCGCGGCGCGCATTCGCGCTTGCCGGCCGTTGGCCGGATGGCCAGGACTGCGCTTGCATCGCGCTCATGCGACCTGCTCCGCGAGCTTGAGGAGCTCGGCGCACTGCGCGTTCTTGGAGGCGTAGTCCTTCCACGCCGTGTCGCGGGCGATGTCGCGCCACTGCCCCATGGTCTTCTCGTCGAGGTTCTGCACCTTGGCGCCGGCCTTCGCGAAGACCTGCTCGACATGGGTGTCGTCGGCCTTGGCGCCGTCCTGGCCGAAGGATTCGAGCTCGGCGCCGACGGTCATGATCAGGTCTTGCTGGTCCTTCGGCAGGCCGCTGAAGATCGACTTCGACATCATGATCGGCTCGAGCATGAACCAGTACGAGCGCTCGCGGCCGGAGGTGAGCGCCTTCGACAGCTCCTCGAGGCGGAACGAGATCAGGCTGGTGGAGGAGGTGATGACCGCGTCGCACGCGCCGGTCTGCATCGCGGCGTAGGATTCGCTCGACGGGATCGAGAGGGTGGCCGCGCCCGCCTGCTTCATCATCAGGTCCATCTCGCGCGAGCCGCCGCGGACCTTGAGGCCCTTGGCGTCGGCCGGCGCGTAGAGCGGGCGCTCGCGGCTGGCGACGCCGCCCGCTTGCCAGACCCAGGAGACGAGGATGATGCCCTTGGCGTCGAGGATCTCGGTGAGCTTGCGGCCGACCGGCGCCGCCTTCCAGGCGACGCCCTGCGCGTAGGAGGTCACCAGCCCCGGCATCAGACCGATGTTCAGCTCGGGGATCTCGCCGCCGGCGTAGGGCGACGGGTAGAGCGACATGTCGAGCGCGCCTTTGCGCATCGCGCCGAACTGGGCGTTGGTCTTCATCAGCGACGAGCCGGGATAGACCTGCACCTCCAGCGCGCCCTTCGAGCGCTCGCCGACGGCCTTCGCGAGCTTCCGGCACATGCGGTCGCGGAAGTCGCCTTCGTCGATGGTGCCGCCCGGGAACTGATGGGAGAGCTTCAGCACGGTCGCGGCCTGGGCCGCGCCGAGGCCGAAGCGCAGCAGGGCCGGCGCGGCGAGGCCGCCGGCGAGGAGGGCGCGTCGGGTCGGCATCATGATGTTTCTCCCGCGTCGCACAATCGCGACTGTATTGTTTTGCGCCGCACAATATACGGGATGCAACGCTTGGTATACATTGGAGGGGCTCTTGTATATTTTGTCAACGCCCCTGCATAATGAGCTGAGAGAAAACGTTGCGCCCGGGAGGGGTTCGGCGATGAGCCAGGCACAGCGCCTGCGGCAGACCATCGAGGACGAGATCGTGGCCGGCCGCCTGGCCGTCGGCGCGCGCCTCGACGAGGTCGTTCTCGCCGAGCGGTTCGGGGTGTCCCGGACGCCGATCCGCGAGGCGCTGCTGCAACTGGCGGTCACCGGGCTCGTCGAGACCAAGCCGCGCAAGGGCACCATCGTCAGCGCGCCGGAGCCGCAGCTCCTGCTGGCGATGTTCGAGACCATGGCCGAGCTGGAGGCGGCCTGCGGCCGCTTCGCGGCCCGGCGCCTGACGCCGGACCACGAGGCTGCGCTGAAGGCGGCGCTCGCGGCCTGCGAGACCGCCGCCGCGGCCGGCGACACCGAAGGCTACTACGCGGAGAACCACGTCTTCCACGCGGTGGTCTACGGCGCCTGCGGCAACGCCTTCCTCGCCGAGCAGGCGCGCCTGCTTAGCCGGCGGCTCGCGCCCTATCGCCGCCTGCAGCTTCGGACGCGGCATCGGCTCGGTCAATCGCTGGCGGAGCATGACAGCATCGTCGCGGCGATCGTCGGCGGCGACGACGCGGCGGCCGCCGAACGGCTGCGGACGCACGTGGTGGTGCAGGGCGACCGCTTCTCAGACCTGGTCGCCGGCCTGCGCTCCCTCGGCAACGCCGCCTGAGCCACCGACCGGACGGAACCATCCGGCTCAGGCGGGCAGCGGGAATTGCATTTACCGCGATTGCGATCGGAGCGGGCGTCTACGCAGAACAACTCAACCACAGATTGTTTTTGATGGTACGATCCTTCGTCCTGGGGCGTGCGGGTCGGAGTCGTCGATGCTCAAGCACTTGGTGAAGACCGCGGGCCGGAAGGCGGGTCTCGACATCTTCCGGGCGAGCACCGATCCGTTCCGGTGGAGCCACACCGTCCACGATTACTATCCGGTCGCCCCGCAGGCACGCTGGCAGCCGCAGACCCTTCCGCACAGCCGCCTGCGAACGGTGCTCGACCAGGGCCGCCCGGATTACGAGCGCTTCGTGTCGGCGCTGGAGGACCACGCGGCGCTGATCCACGGGGTCGCCCACGCGCCCGACATCGCCAACCCGACCGCGCCGTGCTGGAACAACACCTGGTTCACGGCGCTCGATGCGGCGGCCCTCGTCACCTTCCTCGCCTGGAAACGGCCGGCGCGCTACGTCGAGATCGGTTCGGGCACCTCGACCTGCTTCGCCCGCTACGCCGTCGAGGCCCTGTCGCTGCCGACGCGGATGACCTCGATCGATCCCAACCCGCGCCGGCACATCGACCAGATCTGCGACCGGGTGATCCGCCAGCCGCTCGAGGTCTGCGACCTCGCGGTCTTCGACGCGCTGCAGGCCGGCGACGTGCTGTTCTTCGACGGGTCGCACCGGGCCTTCGCCAACTCCGACGTGGTGGTGTTCTTCTTCGAGATCCTGCCGCGGCTGGTCCCGGGCGTGATCGTGCACATCCACGACATCTTCATCCCCGACGACTACCCGACCGCCTGGAACTACCGGCTCTACAACGAGCAATACCTGCTCGCCGCGATGCTGATGTGCGGACGGCCGCCGTTCAAGGTCACGGCGCCGATCACCTATCTCTGCCAGGATGCCGGCTTCGGCGAGCGGGTGAAACGGGTGTTCGCGGCGCCCGCCGGCGGCCCGGACATCCCGTTCCACTACCCGAACGACACCGGCCTGCCGGGCGCCTCGTTCTGGTTCGAGATGACGGACGCCGACTAAAGCCTCAGTCGGCGGCGTCCGCCGGCAGGTCGGCGGAGGCCTCGCCGAAATTGGCGGCGATCACCGGCTTCTTGCCGCGGATGTGCTCGCGCATCAGCTGGGAGAGCGCGGTGCCGTCGCGGGCCCGCAGAAGCTGCACCATGCGGTCGTGCTCCTCGATCGCCCGGGTCCACTGCTCGGGCGTCTGGTGCGCGGAGTAGCGCGAGCGCTGGATGCGGCCCGACAGGCTGCGATAGATCCCCGCCAGCGTCGCGTTGCGGCTCGCGGCCATGATCGCCTCGTGGATCTGGCGGTTGAGGCGGAAGTAGCCGGCCTCGTCGGAGGCCTTCCACATCCCGACCATCGCGTCGTGATCCGCCTGGATCGCGGCGATCTCGTCCTCGGTGACGGTGCGGCAGGCGAGGTCGGCGGCCGTCGCCTCGAGGCCGGCGATGACCTCCATCATCTCCTCGATCTCCACCTGGGAGATGCTGGCGACCCGCGCCCCGCGATTGGGCAGCAGCTCGAGGTGGCCTTCGGTGGCCAGGATCTTGATCGCCTCGCGAAGCGGCGTGCGCGAGATGCCGAAGCGTTCGGTGAGCTCGCCCTCGTTGACGCGCGCCTTGGGCTCCATCTCCCCGGATTGAATCAGCGCCCGGATCCGGTCCGCCACCTCGTCGTGAAGATAACGTCGATTGATGCCGAGGCCGGGATCGATCTTGTTCATGCGTTCGATGCAATCGCGGGCGAGCAGGAGGCGCCCCTGTTTAGGCGCCTCCGAAATCAGTGTCGAGGCATCAGGGCTCGGTCCAGGATCCTGATCACATGTTCTGCCTCCAACCCGAGCCCGTCGTGGATCTGGTGGCGGCAGCTGGTGCCGTCCGCGACCACGAGATCGCCGGGGCCGGCCTTGCGCAAGGCCGGAAACAGCGACAGCTCGGCCATCGCCAGCGAGGTGTCGACGGTCTCGGCGCCGTAGCCGAAGGCGCCGGCCATGCCGCAGCAGCTCGATTCGATCGGGCGCACGTCGAGCCCGGGCACGCTGCGCAGCACGCTCTCGACCGCGCCCATCGCGCCGAAGGACTTCTGGTGGCAATGGCCGTGCAGATGCGCGACGCGGCCCCCCTGGTCGGTGAAGTCCGGCGCGATCAGGCCGGCCTTGAGGTCGGCGGCGAGCAGCTCCTCGATCAGCAGGCTCTGCTTGGCCAGCAGGTTCGCGTCCGGCCCGGGCAGCAGGGCGACGAACTCGTCGCGGAAGGTGAGCAGGCAGGACGGTTCGAGGCCGACGACGCGGGCGCCGGCCCTGACGAAGGGCAGGAGCGCGTCGAGCGTCCGTCGCGCCTCGGCCCGCGCCCGGTCGGTCTGGCCCGAGGCGAGCCACGTCCGCCCGCAGCAGAGCGGGCGTTTGCCCTTGGCGGGAAAGACGCGGTGCAGCCGATAGCCGGCGGCGACGAGCACCCGCTCGGCCGCCTCCAGGTTCTCGCGCTCGAAGGCGCGGTTGAAGGTGTCGCCGAACAGGATCACGTCGCGGTGCTCGCCCACCACGTCCTGCGGATGGGCCGGCTCGCCGGTCTCCTTCCAGGGCCTGCGCCAGCGCGGCAGCGAGCGCCGGGCGGAGAGGCCGGCGACCTGCTCGGAGATCCGCGCCAGCGCCGGCACCCGGTCGCGCAGGTTGAGCAGCGGCGCGAGCCGGGCGGCGATGCCGGCGTAGTGCGGCATCGCGCCGATCAGCCGGTCCTTCAGCGGCAGGCCGTGGCGGGCGTGGTAGTGGTGCAGGAACTCGACCTTCATCCGCGCCATGTCGACGCCGGTCGGACATTCGCGGCGGCAGGCCTTGCACGAGACGCAGAGGTCCATCGCGCGCTTCATCTCGGGCGACGTGAACGCGTCCTTGCCGAGCTGGCCCGAGATCGCCAGCCGCAGGGAGTTCGCCCGTCCGCGGGTCAGGTGCTGCTCCTCGCGCGTGACGCGGTAGGACGGACACATCGCCCCGCCGGCGAGCTTCCGGCAGGTGCCGTTGTTGTTGCACATCTCGACGGCGCCGCCGAAGCCGCCGGCCTCGGGCCAGTCGAGCGCCGTCGCCTGCGGCTCGCTCACCCGGTAGTCCGGCGCGAACCGCATCAGCGTGCGGTCGTCCATCCTGAGCGGGCGCACGATCTTGCCCGGGTTCAGGCGGTTCTCCGGGTCGAACGCGTCCTTCACCGCGTCGAAGGCGCGGGCGAGGCGCGGCCCGAACAGGGGCGCGATGTATTCCGAGCGCGAGATGCCGTCGCCGTGCTCGCCGGAATACGAGCCCTTGTAGCGGCGCACCAGCTCGGAGGTCTCCTCCGCGATGGCGCGCATCTTGGCGACGTCGCCGCCCAGCTTCATGTCGAGGATCGGGCGGACGTGCAGGCAGCCGACCGAGGCGTGGGCGTACCAGGTGCCCCGCGTGCCGTGCTTGGTGAACACGTCGGTGACGGCGTCGGTGTAGTCGGCGAGGTGCTCGAGCGGCACCGCGCAATCCTCGATGAACGAGACCGGCTTCGCATCGCCCTTCATCGACATCATGATGTTGAGGCAGGCCTCGCGCACCTCCCATACGGACTTCTGGCGCGACGGCTCGTGGATCTCGACCACCGCGTCGGGGAAGCCGTGGTCGGCCATGCAGGCGTCGAGGCGCTTCAGGTCGCGCTTCAGCCCGGCGAGATCCTCGCCGGCGAACTCCGCGAGCAGAAGGCAGTTCGGCGTGCCGCGGGTGATGTCGGCGAGCGTCGCGCGGAACAGCGGGATGTCGGCGCCGAGCACCAGCACGTTGTTGTCGACGAGCTCCACCGCCACGGGGTCGAGGTCGACGATGTGCCGCGTGGTCTCCATCGCGGCGCGGAACGACGGAAAGTGGCACACCCCCATCACCCGGTGCGCCGGCAGCCGCGACAGCTTCAGCGTCACCGCGGTGGTCGCCGCCAGGGTGCCCTCGGAGCCGACCAGCAGGTGGGCGAGGTTCGGCCGCGCCTCGATCAGCGCATCGAGGTTGTAGCCGCCGACCCGGCGCTGGACCTTCGGGTATCTGTCTCGAATTTCCTGGCGCTCCGATTCGGCAAGCGCGATCATCTTGCGCGCGAGGTCTTCCGCGCGGGCCGAGCCGGTGACGCCGTCGGACGCGTTGCCGGTCAGCCCGAAGCCGAAGGCCTCCGCATCGTGGAACAGCGCCTCCATGGCGAGCACGTTGTCGCTCATCTTGCCGAAGCGCAGCGAGCGGGCGCCGCAGGAATTGTTGCCGGCCATGCCGCCGATGGTGCAGCGGGTCGCCGTCGAGGGCTCGACCGGGAAGAACCAGCCGTCGGCCTTCACGCGGGTGTTCAGGCGCTCCAGCACCATCCCTGGCTCGACGGTGACGGTGCCGGCCTCGGCGTCGTAGTCGCGGATGCCGTTGAAGTGGCGGGAGCAGTCGACGACCAGCCCGGAGCCGATCGGCTGCCCGTTCTGCGAGGTGCCGCCGCCGCGCATGATCACGGGCACCCCGTGCTCGGCGGCGATCGTCAGGGTCGCGGCGATGTCGGCCGCGCTCCGCGGCAGCACCACGCCGGCCGGCATGATCTGGTAGATCGAGGCATCCGTCGCGTAGCGTCCGCGTGTGAAGGCGTCGAACCGGGCCTCGCCCTGCAACGCCTCGGCGAGACGCCGCGCCAGACCCGCTCCGTTCCGCCCCGCGACGCGTGCGCCCTGTCGTGCACCCTGGGGCGCCGTTCCAACCGCCACCTGCTCGGCCCTCCGTGCGACCGAACGCGGCCGCCTCTCCTAAATGTATTCAAAATTCATTTTTAGGGAAAGATGGCGCGCATCGCCTTCGCGATCCCGCGCGGCCATGGCACTATGGCGCCGCAACCCCGCCCAGAGGCAAGCCTTCCTGTGACGATCGATCTCTACAGCGACACCCAGACGCGGCCGACGCCGGGCATGCGGGAGGCGATGGCGCGCGCGGTGGTGGGCGACGAGCAGTCGGATTCCGACCCGACGACGCGCGAGCTCTGCGACCGGGTCGCGGCGCTGCTCGGCCAGGAGGACGGCGTGTTCATGCCCTCCGGCACGATGTGCAACCTGGTCTCGATCCTGGTGCAGACCCGGGCCGGCGACGAGATCGTGGTCGACGACCAGTCGCACATCTACAACACGGAAGCCGCCGGCTCGGCCGCGATCGGCGGCGTCTCGGTGTGGGCGCTCCCGACGCCGGCGGGCGTCTACACGCCCGAGGCGTTCCGGGCCGCGATCCGTCCGCCGGCGCGCACCGCGCCGCGCAGCGCCCTCGTCTCCATCGAGCAGACCACCAGCTTCTCCGGAGGCTCGGTCTGGGAGCTGGCCGACATGCGGGCGATCCGCGACATCGCCCGCGCGCACGGCCTCAAGGCGCATATCGACGGCGCCCGTCTCCTCAATGCGGTGGCCGCCACCGGCATCCCGGCGAAGGACTACGCCGAGGGGTTCGACAGCGTCTGGCTCGACCTCAGCAAGGGTCTCGGCTGCCCGGTCGGCGCGGTGCTGTGCGGCTCTCGCGACTTCGTCGTCGAGGCGTGGCGCTGGAAGTACCGCCTCGGCGGCGCCATGCGCCAATCCGGCGTGATCGCGGCCGCCGGCCTCTACGCGCTCGACCACCACGTCGATCAGCTGAAGACCGACAACGCGCATATCCGGCTGATCCACGCGGCGATCGCCGACGTGCCCGGCCTGCATTTCGACCCGACGGCCGGGCAATCGAACATCCTGTGCTTCGGCGTCGCCGGCCTCGGCGTCACCGCCTCGGACTTCGCCGAGGCCTGCCTCGCGCACGACGTCCGCATCCGCGCCATCGGCAGCCAGATCCGGGTCACGACCCATCTCGACGTCGACCGCGCCGGCGCCGAGCGGGCCGCCGAGGTGATCCGTGCGACGGCGATTTCGTTCGCCGAGCGCCGGGGGGGCGTTCGTTGATGGTCGAACCCTGACGGGTGGTACCCACATCGAGGGTCCGCATTCGACCCTTTGCAAACATCAGAAAGGTCGCTTGCGACTGTCGACGAGGCAAAGGCCTACGGTCGGGTTGGATAGATCTCCGCCGGCCTGTGTTCTATTGTGTAAGGACGACCTTGCCGTTGACGGGCCCGACACCCTTGGGCACCGGCACGCTCGTCGCGTCGTAGTTCGCGTTCAGATACAGTGTTGGACCGTCGTAGAGGTCGAGGAGCTGCACGACGATGACCGTGTAGGCCGACTGATCGCTCACGGCCGCGCTGCCGTCGATGATGAGCCGACCGGCTGGCAGGTAGATCGTGCCCAGCATCGTGCGGGCATTGTTGCTGATGATACGGTACTCGCGCAGCGGCTTCGAGGGGGGAGATGGCGGGGGCGGGGGTGAGCCTTTCGGGCCCGGTGGTGGTGGAACCGGCGCGGACACGCTTGGCTGCTCTGTCATCAGGAAGCCCGCCAGGGGGCCGCTCACCGGTGCCGACAGGCTGATCGTGGTGTTGGCATCGAACCGCAGACCAGCGGCGTCGCCCATGAAATAGAACCCGACATTCTGACCCGACATGCTGGCTTGCTAATCCACGATCAGCGGACCGTCCTTGATGATGTAGACGCCCGGGTTGAGCGTGACCTTGGCCGTTCCGGTGATGTGCAGGCCGCCGCAATACGTGCCGGGATCAAGCGTCGTGCTGGCCGTCACCGCAACGTTGCCGGCTGCTGGTCCTCCCGGTCCCTTTCCTGGGCCAGGGCCGGCCGCCGAACTCACCGTCACGCAGCCCCCGGGGGGCGGTGCGGTCACGATGCTGGCCAAAGGATCGTTGATCGCAGGGCAACCCGTGGTCACAGGCGGCGCGAAGTTGGCGCGGGCTGTGCTCGATCCACCGACGCTGCAGATCCTATCAGCCTTGGCGATGGCGTTGTCGTCACCCTGAATGGCCTTGGCATCATTGGAGTTGGCATAAAGGGAGCAAGACGTCGCCGACAGGTTCGCGTTCTTCTCCAGATGCAGGCTACCCGTAGCAGCGGGATCGAGGGTGAGCAGGCACAGGCGCATCTTGCCCATGACCGTCGCGGTCGAGCGGGCTGTGATCGGCACCACCTTCACGCCGACGAAGGCTCCGAAGGTGAGTTTGAAATTGTCGGTCGCACTGGCTGAGACGCCGGTCTTGTCACTGGTGACCGACACCTGCACGGTCAGGGGCCGATCAGGCGGGGAGGGTGCATTTTCGACGATGATCCGCTGAACGATGCTGGCCACCGCAGTCGAATTCGATGGCGCGAGCTTCAGGGCATTACCTGCCGCGAGCGTGGCATTGTCGACGGCGCTCTGCAATTGGCTACGGCGATAGGCTATGCGGCTGTAATCGATGCCGCCGCCAACCAAGCCAAGGAGGATCACGCTGGTCAACGCGAAGATCAGAGCGACTGCACCGCGGCGATCCGCATGGAAGCGTTGCCAGGTCTGCAGCGCGCGCTGCCAGTAGGGGACACGGTACGCGTGGGTGCGGCTTTGCCGAGCCATTCAGGTACCGTTTGCGAGCGCGTTCCCCCGAACGCTCACACAGCAGCACACACACGTTAAAGATGCATTGGCTCTTGGTCTTCAGCGCCTCTGCCTCTGCGACGTGCCCAGTCCCGAACCTCGCCTACACCTCGACGGCAGGCTTGGATTGAAGGCAAAACGTCCGCTTCGGGGCAAACGGCCGGGGTCCGGTTGCCACTCTTCTCGGAGGTTTGGCTATAGGTACCAAGCGTCGGATTTCGACCCCTGGCAGGGTGGGCGCCGGTCGGCAGAGCCGCACGGCGCCCGCATCGTCCCTGCGCTACTCGGCCTTGCGCTTGACGATGGCGAGGGTCTTCGGATCGAGCTTCAGGTCGAACTGCTTGCCGGAGCCGTCGACGGCATCGTCGACCTCGATCATGCCGTCGTCCAGCTCGATCTCCTTCCACTGGGTGAAGCCTTCCTGCTTCAGTATCGCCTCGACCTTGGCCTGCTGGTCCGGCGGCAGCTTCTCGTCGGCCCGCGCCGCACCGGACAGGCCGGCGGCGAGGACGAGGGCGAGGACGGTGGAGGTCGGGCGCATGGCGGTTTCCCTTCGTGGTTGTCGACCGGCGGAGAACAGCCGCGCGAGGAGCCGGTTCCTGAGGTTGTCAGGCTCATAGGCGCCGCCTAGGCTTACTTTCCCGTAAGCCGGAGGCTCCTCACGTCATGGTCACCCGCGTCGCCACCGTCGCCTTCGAGGGCATCGAGGCGCGTGCCGTCGACGTCCAGGTGCAGATCATCCCCGGCGCGGTGAACTTCACCGTGGTCGGCCTCGCCGACAAGGCGGTGGGCGAATCGCGCGAGCGCGTGCGTGGCGCGCTGATCGCCTCGGGGCTGGCGATGCCGGCCAAGCGCATCACCGTGAACCTCGCCCCCGCGGATCTGCCCAAGGAGGGCTCGCACTACGACCTGCCGATCGCGCTGGGCGTGATGGCGGCGATCGGCGCGCTGCCGGCCGACGCGCTCGCCGGCTACTGCGTGCTGGGCGAGCTGGCGCTCGACGGCACGATCACCGCGGTCAACGGCGTGCTGCCGGCGGCGATGGCGGCGGCCGCGCGCGGGCTCGGGCTGATCTGCCCGGCCGCGACCGGGCCCGAGGCGGCCTGGGCCGGCGGCGACCTCGACGTGCTGGCGCCGCGCTCGCTCATCCAGCTCGCCAACCACTTCAAGGGCACGCAGGTGATGGCCCGGCCGGTGCCGGCGGTCGCCGCTCCCGGGGCGCCCCTGCCGGACCTCCGCGACATCAAGGGCCAGGAGGGCGCCAAGCGCGCGCTGGAGATCGCGGCCGCCGGCGGCCACAACCTCTTTACGTTGTAACACATTAGTTGAGGCGGTTCGTGATCCACGCGGCCGCCGATCTGCTGGGCATGTCCAAGGAGACGATGGTGCGGGTCTACGGGCGGTGGACCCCTGCGTTTTCAAGAAGTCGCCGCCGATGCCCTCGCGGACCTCTAGAGCCTGGATGAAGGCCTAGCCCCCCTTCGCCTTGGTGCCTGTCCGGCCGCAGCCAATCGTCATGTCCGTTCCTACGAACGACGATGCCGGCAACCGCCCGGTTGCAGTGCAACGCCGGCGCCAGGGCACCTATCGAGGACGCTCGGTCAGGAGCGGTCAGGCCGTTGCGCCTAATCTGGACGGCGTAGGGGATCGGGAAGGGATAGGGGCGCGGCGCATGGCCCTCGTCGTTCGGGACGGTCGAGGCGGGAGGCAAGGGTGATAACGGACCCTGCGACGGACCATGGGCAACATGAAAAGCAAACCCGATCGAACTTTATGTTCAGCAAGGAACTGCTACCCATTGCAAAGGTTAAGGAGCGGGGCAAAAAATCATTCCTAGCATCTGACGGCGTGCCCTCCGATCTTCGGCTGCCGTGGTCGCTGCGGGCTATGGGACGTGCAGATACTTTCCTACAATCCCGGGCACGACGGTGCCGTGGTCCTCCTAAAAGACGGTCATCTGAAATTTTCCGTCGAGGCTGAAAAAGACTCCAACTACAGGCACTCTAACGTCACCGTCGCGGATCTGCTGCACGCCGTCGGCGAACTCGAAACCGTCCCCGACGCCATCTGCATGGGCGGGTGGTGGCCACGCGACCACCATGAGTATCTGCACGGGTCCCGCAGGAACGGCGGATACCATGGGCTCGGCCTGGGGGATGCGAAGACCTACCGCCTTCGCCTTATGGGAAACGACACAGACTATTTCTCTTCGTCCCACGAGCGGTCGCACATCCTGTGTGCCTTCGGTATGTCCCCCTATCCATCCGGCACCCCGTGCTACGCCTTGGTCTGGGAAGGGGATATCGGGACGTTCTACGAGATCGACCGCAACCTCGACATCACGCGATTGGGCGATGTCTTGGAGCAGCCCGGGAACCGCTATGGGCTCGTCTACGGCCTGGCAGATCCGACGTTTCCGAAGGATGGGCCCTATCCCCGCGCTTCCGATGCGGGGAAGCTCATGGCGTTGGCGTCTTTCTCGTCCCGAGCCGCCCCCTCCGCGGCGGAAAGTGAACTCTTGGCCTTCCTGCTCCAGGGTCCCTATCGGAGACTTAGCGACTACGAGGGGCTTTCGCGCGTCCCACACCTCAACGTCGGCCTGGACGATCCGGGCTTCCGGAACTTCGCCGGGCTGTACAGCGACGCCATCTTCGAAGCATTCCATCGGTTCGCGGCAGCAAACCTCACGAAGGGACTTCCCCTCGTCATCGCGGGAGGATGCGGCCTCAACTGCGACTGGAACACCAAGTGGAGGGAGACCGGCCTCTTCGCCGACGTGTTCGTTCCCCCGGTCGCCAATGATTCCGGCTCCGCCATCGGCACTGCGATCGATGTCCAGTTCCGGCGCACCGGCAACGCGAAGATCGCTTGGGACGTCTATTCGGGGCTGGACTTCGGCGCCGGAGGGGCTCCCGACCCTGACAGATACGATGCGTACGAGAGGGACGACGGCCTCGTCGCCGACATGCTAGCGAACGGCCTCATCCTCGGATGGGTGCATGGTCGGTGGGAAATCGGTCCCCGCGCGCTCGGTGCCAGGTCCATCCTCGCGGCCCCGTTCGACGACGCAACGAGGATCCGGCTGAACGAGATCAAACGGCGCGAGCAGTTCCGCCCCATCGCCCCGGTCTGCCTCCTCGACGACGCCCGGCGATGGTTCGGGTGCAATCGCGAGAGCCCCTACATGCTGTACACGTATCGCGCGACCACCGACGCGTTGGCGGCGGTCACGCACGTGAACGGAACCGCCCGTCTTCAGACCGTCACCCCCGCGAGTAACGGGCGCCTGCATGACCTGCTCGTCGCGTTCAAGGCGCGCACCGGCTTCGGCGTCCTCTGCAACACCTCGCTCAACTTCAACGGGAAAGGCTGCATCAACGAGATGGCCGATCTCGATACCTATACCGTGGATAACGGCCTGGACGGCTTCGTCGTCGATGGACGGGCATACCTTTCGAAGGGCTCCGAGCGATATGGCGCCTACAAAGCTGGCATGGCCCCGGCAGGCGGCATCCTATGATGACGCCGCAGGGGAGCCGCGAGGGGGCTGGTGCGGTCGGTCCATACCCGCCTGGCTTTGAGGAATCCGAGCCCTTGCGGTCCGCGTTCATCAGGGACGTGACGCTAAGGCAGCTTCGACAGACGACGGCGCAGGATGCACCCCCGTCCGGGACGGGGCGGATCCCCAAGCGACTCATTCGGTTCTGGCACGACCCGTCGGACCTGCCGGACGACGTCCGGGCCTGCCTCGACAGTTGGGACCGCCTTGCCACGGAAGGCTTCGAGTTCCGCCTGTACGATGACGTGACCGCGGCGGCCTATATCGGGGCCACGTACGGCGCACGCGAGAGCGCGGCGTTCGCCCGGTGCCGGCACCCGGCGATGCGCTGCGACTACCTCCGGATGTGCGTCCTCCTCGCGGAAGGAGGCCTCTACGTCGACGCGGACGACGTGCTCCTGGGGGATGGCTGGAGGGAGGTCTTCCGGGACGACCGGCTCAAGGTCCAGCCGCTGTGCTACGACATCCCGTCGGCCGGGATGGTGAAGGCGGCGGACATCTGGCGGCCGGACCTGCCGGTGGACGGGCGCATCTTCTACGTCAACAACGACCCGATTGCCGCGCCCGCCGGCCATCCGATCCTGCGCAGCGCCCTCGCCCGTTCCACCAACCGACTGCTCGGCGAGGATCCGCTCCCGGAGATCCAGGCCACGACCGGCCCCGGCAACCTGACCGCCGCTTTGGCCGCGCATGCCCACCGCATGGACCTCGCAAGGGACCCCTGGGACTTCGAGCTGCTGCACAATTGGGAGGCCATTGCGGAAACCCGCTGGCACCTGTCCTACCGGAACGACGCCCGCAACTGGCGGAACATGGGCACCTCGGAAACCTGATGCGCGGCCGGTCGGGATGAGAAGTCTTCCGGATACCATCGGTCGGTTTCGACGTCTCGCGTTCCGCATGGCCCGCGCCGTAGCGGGCGAGCTGCCGGGCGGCCGGATCTCGGCGTTCGGCGCCAGGCGGGGGAGCATCGGGGCGATCCTCGTCATCAACCTCGACCGACAGCCTCGCCGGCTGCGTCGCACGATGCGCGAGCTCGGCCGCTTCCGGACGCGCGACGGTGCCTCGCTGGCATCCCTGGCGCGGCGGTTCCCGGCGGTGGACGCCCGCGATGGACGAGCCGTGGCAGCAACCGCGGACGTGGATCCGACCTATCCTCTCGGCCATCAGCTCCATGTGCAACCGAGCGCACGGTTGGAGGAGTGCTTCGGCGACGGGGAGCCGATCCGGATGACGCGGCAGGAGGTCGCCGTCGCCCGGTCGCACATCGAGGTCTGGAAGACTGTCGCGCGGGGACCGCACGACAACGTGCTGATCTTGGAGGATGACGTCTGGTTCAGGCCGGGCGCGGCCAAGGCCGTCGACCGGGGGTGGCGCGCCGCATGGGAGCGATGCCGGTCCGACGGAGGACCTCGCCTGCTCTACCTCTCCTATTCGGACGCGGATGGTTCGGCGGAGCGCGCGGACGTGTGCGACGCCGTGTTCCGGCCTCTGCGCGGGTTGTGGTTCTTGTCGGGGTACGTCCTGTCCCGGGAGGGCGCGGCGATGCTGCTGCGCGCGATGCCCGTGATCGGGCCCGTGGACATGTGGCTGAACTTCCGGTTCCAGGAGCTCGGCGCGTTGGCGCTGACCGAGCCTGCAATCCTCCAGAGGGCGGACGGCGGCTCGGACAACGCCCATTCCATCCTACCCTATCTGGCCCGCGCCGGAATAGTCGACGGACGCCTAACGCCCTTGCCGGCCAGGGTTCGCGCGCCCCCCCTAATGGCCTGGACCGCGTGTGGCGAGCGGGAAGGCCTGGCCATGGCCTTGTCCATGCTCGGGCTGCGCGTCCGGGCCTTTGACGGCGATGAGCCGGCGATCCAAGCGGGCGAGCTGCCGGGCCTCCTCGATGCGTTCGATGCCCTCGTAGACGCTCCCCTCGCGGATTGCGCTCTTTCGGCCGCGGTCGGGTGGTCCGAGCTCAGGTTCGTCGTCGATGAGACGGCCACAGGCCAGCCTGGGGCCGCGGTAAGCTCATTGCCGCCAGGCAGGACCGTCGTCCTGCCGTCACCCATGCCCGACGCCGGAGCTTGGGAACCGATCTGTTCGCTGCTTGGTATTGAACCACCCGCGCAAGCCTTCCCGGTCGGGCCCCCACGTTGCTGGAGGATGTTTAGGGACGATCGGGGGGGATCGACGAACCTCATCGAACCCGCGCGACGGCAGCTCCCTACGGACGAGTCGCCATGGGCTATGCCTCCCGGAATCGGATGGCCATTGCCGCCCCCGGTCGGGCGATCCGTATCCGGGGGGAGCGAATGCCTCGTCCACGCCCCCATGACCGCCGCCACGCCGCTTTTCCCCGCAAGTGTCGAGACCTTTCCAGGCAACCTGGCGGTGTTCGCGCGGGACGGTCTCATCAACTCGGAGGATGGAGTCCGTCTCGTCCTTGGGAAGGAGGGGGCCGGCGACAGGCCATACCGTTCCGGGGCCTTCGCGTCGGCACGCTTGCACGGCCACGGCCGTTTCGAGGCGGAGGTCATGGTCGCGCGCGGGTCCGGCCTCGTCACCGGCTTCTTCCTTCACCGGGCCTTCCCCAGGCAGGAAATCGACGTCGAGATCACCGGTGACGACACGCGGGTGATGCTGGCGAACGTCTACTTCAATCCCGGCGACGACGGGGCGGCGATGGAGTTCGGCTACCGCGGCTCGCCCTGCCGCATCGACCTCGGCTTCGACGCCGCCTCGGACTTCCATCGGTACGCCATCGAGTGGCGGCCGGGACGCATCGCGTGGCTGGTGGACGAACGGATCGTCCACGACCGAGTGAGCTGGGACCCGACTCCGATCCCACATCTTCCCATGCGCTTGCACGGGAACCTCTGGGCACCCCGGTCCGGTGACCTCGCCGGACGGATCGACGAAGGGGCGCTGCCTGCGACGGCCATGTTCAGGAACGTTTCAATCTGGTCCTGAGTCTGGGCGGGACGGCCGGCGTGACCGGGTCCCGCGATGGTTGCACCCCGTCGCGCCTCACGCATCGGAATCCCCGTCCGGATGTCGGCTGTGCCCGGTGGAACCATGGAATGGATCTAGGCGGGTGACGCTCCCGATCAAAAGCTGCTGCAGGTCGATCTGGTCCTTGATGAACTCGTCGGCCGGGCTCGGTAAGCCGGCCCGGACCGCCTTTGCAAAGATGGGGACGGAAGAGGGCAGCCCGATCGTAACGTTGGGGACGTGCATGCGCTCGCTCCGAATCTTGAGGAACGAAAGATGAACGTGTATGTTGGTTTCCTGCCAAGTGCCGGGGGGAGCTCAGTCGTAAATTCTTTCGCCCCAGCTCAGCTTGTGCGTGGATGGCGTATATAGCTTTCCGGCCAGTTTTCAGGTTGTTCGACGGAAAGGCGATGTAGCCGACGGGAATGCGTCCTTCTTGGCGGGATTGGGTGAGTCGTAAAATAGCCTGTGCGCGGCCGCAGCCCGTGCCAACAAGATAATATTCAGAGAGGTTCGATGCCGCCACCGCTGGCTGCGACGATTACGATCCGCGAGACGCTGGCCATGCTCGATGGACCGAAACGGGCGATCGCCGAGGGCGTCGCGAACGATAGGTATGTCCTTTGGCTTGGCTCGGGCATTTCCCGAGAACGCATGCCCGACCTGACGGATCTCGCGAAGAACGTCTTACGGAGACTCCAGGCTCGCATTGATCAGGCGGACCCGGCATGCCGCTACCGGCAAGCACTGTCCGAGGTCCTGGCCAAGGCGGCGCCGAGCGCCGACGAGTGGGCCTCGGTCGACGATCGGCAGGCCGCTGACCTCTGGCCCGTGTTCGACACGCTGGCGAGACGGCTAGTGAGCAACTACGCGCGCATGCTCAACGTCACGGTAGACGGCGAGGAAGCGGATTTCCTGCTGTGGGAGGTCCTCGATGCGGCGAACGCCTATTCGGATCCTGCGATCGAGCCCGACGCAGAGCATCTCTGCCTCGCCGCGCTCGCGATCGAGGGCGTGGCTTCCGAGATGCCGACACCGAACTGGGACCCTCTCCTGGAGCGTGCCGTCGGCATCCTCGCCGGTAACCGCCCCATTCTGCGAGTGGCCGTGGCACCCGAAGATACCAGGCTGCATCGCGGACGGGCGAACCTCTACAAGTTTCACGGATGCGCGGCGGCGGCCCGCTCGAACCCAGGCCGATACCGGGGGCTCCTCGTGGCGCGACAGAACCAGATCCACGGCTGGGTCGCCACCAATCCCGTGATGGCGGGTGAGCTCATCCATCTCATTCTAACGAAGCCGACGCTCATGCTCGGCCTCTCGGCGCAGGATTCCAACATTCAGGCGCTGTTCGCCGAGGCGCAGGTACGGATGCCATGGCGGTGGCCCACGGTCCCGCCCTCGGATCCACCTGCCTACGCTTTCGCGGAGAACGCCCTCGGCGGTGATCAGGAAAACCTGCTCCAGAACGTCTACAACGCGGACTACTCGGCCATGAACCGGAGGCCCATGGCGGCGGAGGCCCTCGTGCAGGCCTACGCTAAGCCGCTCCTCTTGGCTCTATGGCTGTATGTAGTAACGGCCAAGCTTCGACTGCTCATCCAACACGGTCCTCCCGGACTTATGGTGGCGGACCGAGACAAGCTTTGCGAGGGGCTGGAACACGCCCGTGACGTCGTCGCCGACGGCCTCGTCCCGACTTCTGAGGTCGTCCTCGAACTGCTCGGCTCCTTCGGCCGTCTGATGGCGATGTTCCGGGATGGTGGCCTGCCGGCCGTTGCGGATGGCGTCTACAGCCCGATTTGCGCGCATCCGCTCCATGCCATGCCGGCCGACCCTTCGCTCAACGGAAGCGGAATCGTCCAATTCGCACTTGCCGCAGGCCTGATCGGGCTAGGGTTGCAGCGCGGGCACTGGTCCGCCGGCAAGGCGGCCCTGTCGGATCCGGCGTCCGGTGCCTTCATCCTCACGGGACGAAGCGGCCCAGCCAAGGTCTACTTCGCGGCGACCCCCCAGGCCGCCATCCTCATGAGCGTCAACGGCCTCGTCGCCGACAACGACGACGCGGTCATCGTTCACAGCCAGATGAACCCACCACCCATGCATCGGTCGCCGCGGCGTCCGCCCGGCCGCACAGGCCTGGCCGCGTTCAGGCAGGTCAGCGTGCCGGACCTGCTCGATGGCGGTGCGGAGGTCGAGGATCTGTTGGACCGCTTCCGCGTGGCGGTGGCCCTATGACCGTGCTCCCAGCCGAGAAGGTAGCGGACGTCCTGCTGGAAGCGGGGTACCGCAGGCTGGACCTGCCGCTGCAGGTCGCTGGGCTCAAGTTCGACGTGGCCGGCGCGTTCGTCGGCGTGGGCCATGTCGCCGACCTCGTGGTCGTCGGCGACATGGGGACCGACACAGAACGGAAGGTTGCGCAGCAGATTGAGGGGATCGCCCGCGCCCTCGACTTGATGCGGTCGCGCCGGCCGCTCACGTCCGTGATCGTCGGGCCGAGACCCGTAGGTAAGGTGCTCGACGCCATCGCGCAGGTCAGCCGGATTCTCGCCGTCGGGGAGGCCGATGATCCCGCCGGGCTTCGGGATGGTTTGGCGATCCTGCTTCCCCTGAAACTACCCGCCCCCCGGTCCCCGGATCGCGATCTCGGCGCCGGCGAGCACCTCGTCCTGCCAGACGTGGCGATCGCCTCGGCCCTGTTCGAGGCCTCGGCGCTCGGCGAGGACGCCGTGCGGACGTGTCTCCACGATGCCCTCAATGCGATCTTCGAGCCCGACCCCGAGAACGACGGGAGTATGATCGAATGAGCTGGCTAAAGTCTCTCCACGTCGAGAACTTCCGCAGCATCGCCGGCGATGTCGACATCTCGCTGGATGCGCCGATCGTGCTGATCCACGGACCGAACGGCGCCGGCAAGACGAGCCTGCTGTCGGCCATCGAGCTGGCGCTCACCGGCGACGTGCCTTCGCTGTCCCGTGCCGAGCCAGGCTACCTTGCCTACCTGCCCCATCGCGGCCGGGAATTCGGGCGGGTGCGCCTCGACGTGGCCTATCCAGACGGAACGCCCCGGACCGGCGACATCAAGGTCACAGCCGGTGGGGTAATGGGCAGGCCGATCCTCGGCGCGGCGGATGCCGCTTTCTTCAGCGAACGAAGCTATCTGGCGCAATCGACGCTTGGACGCCTGCTTGAGATCTATCAGCACGCCGAACGAAAGTCGCAGTCGCCCCTCACGCGCTTCGTCAAAGAGCTGCTTGGACTGGATCGCATGGAGGCGCTCGTCAATGGTCTCGGCACCGCCGGGCACATCTCTCGTTTGAAGGGACCGGTCCCGGCCTACGGTAAGGTGAGGGAGGACATCCCGCTGCAGGAAAAGGCTCTCCGCGATATCGACCGCGAGGCTCACGAAGCCGCGTCGAGCCTGGCGGCGCTACAAGCCTTACTGCGCGAGCGCATGTCGCGGATCGGCGCGCAGCTCATGGAGACTCCGATCGGCGAAGATCCCGCAGGCCTTCGTGAACTCGGCCAATCGTTGGCGCTCGACGTCGATGAGGCGGCGCTCACCGATCTCGTCCGCGCGAGACGGGAGGTCGAGGTCTCCGAAGCGGTCTGGAAACAGGCAAGCGCCGCTCCGGGGACCGCCGAACGAGAGAGGCTAGAGTCTGAGGGACAGCGCGCGCGGGGCGCATTCGACGCCTGGACAGGGCGCGACGGCGACAACGTCGAGGGGTTGCTCGGTCGCGCCGGGGCCCTATTCGCGGACTTCGCCCTGTCGGGGGAGAGCGGCTACGCCGAGCGCGCCCGATCGTTTGCCGTTCGGGCCGAGGCCGACCTGAGACGCGTCGAAGGCGTGCTGGCCGCACACGAGGCGGGCCTAAAACGCCGGGACGCCATCACGCAGGAGCTCCGCGAGGTGCGCACGCGCATCGATCGACTGGACTTACAAGTGAACGAAGCAACCGGGACGAACGAAGCCTATGCCAAGGCGCTCTCCGAACTCGCCGTTCACATCCACGGCGACACGTGTCCCGTCTGTGACCGGGATTTCGGAGGCGCCGAAGGCACGTCGCTCGCCGCGCATCTATCGGCGAAGATCGGCCGCTTGGTGGAACAGGCTGGACGCCTGCAGGCACTTGCGAGGGATCGAGGGAATTCCGCTGCCAGTGCCGCACAGCTCGAACGTCAACTGGCCACGGCTCAGACCCAGCTCCTGCCTGAGCCCGACCTGAGTCGGACGAAGGCTCGGGCGGCCGATCTCGTGGAGGTCTCGCGCCAGCTCGGGGGCGCGATGCCGCTAATGCAGGAAGGCGATCGCCTCCGCGGCGAGGTGGCACGTGTCGCCGCGTCCCTGGCCGCCATGCGCGACGCCGAACAGGCTGTGCTCATGCTTCAAGACAAGCTAGTTCGCCTGTGGCTGCGGTTGGGTGCGGACCCAATCGAAGGGGCGCCGACGTCAGAGCTACTTTACCAACTAAAGATGATGATCGAGGAACAAGAGACCGCGCTCGGCGAACGCCAACGGACGCGAAGGCTCGCGGCCGACACGGTGGCGTCCCTCATTGTCTTATCGCGCGAGATCGCTGATCGGAAAGCCCGGCGTGAGGCGGTCGAGACGACCCTCCTGGCGATGCGGCGCAAGAAGGACGAGGCCGACAAGCTCATCGACCTTGCCAAAGATCTCTCCAGGCAGACGCGCGAGGCGAGGGGGCGCGTCGTCCGTAACGCGTTTAACGACGAGCTCAACGCGATCTGGCGAGACCTGTTCGTCCGTCTCGCGCCCGAGGAGCCTTTCATCCCGGCCTTCGCCATTCCCGAAGGCGCCGGGACGGAGATCGAGGCCGTCCTGGAGACGCACCACCGCCAAGGAGGCAGGGGGGGCAACCCCCAGGCGATGTTGAGCGCCGGCAACTTGAACACCGCCGCCTTGACGCTCTTTCTGGCCCTCCACCTGTCGGTTGAACGAAGGCTGCCTTGTCTTGTGATCGACGATCCTGTGCAGAGTATGGACGAGGTGCACATCGCCCAGTTCGCCGCCTTGCTTAGGACATTCTCTAAGCAGATGAAGCGTCAGGTCATCATCGCCGTGCACGAGCGATCACTCTTCGACTACCTGGCCCTCGAACTCAGCCCGGCATTCGAAGGCGATCGCCTCAACGTCATCGAGCTCGGACGCAATGCCGTCGGTCAGACCACTTGCCATTGGGACGCGAAAACATTCGTTGAGGATAAGGCGATCGCAGCGTGATGATATTTCCTGCGACCGACGCAGGCCCCCCGATCGTCGCCCCCCTGTTCTCGACAAAGTCTTCCTCCGGGACCGGGTAGGTTAGAAAACAATCATACGTCGTGAACCAACAATGTCGAGCGGCAACGGCCGTTTCAACGGGCAAGCCGACCAACCGGCGCAGTAGGATGCCCACTGACTACACGCCCGATGCGCCGCCGCGACCCGGCTAAAGGTACGTGAGGCCGTCCAACGCGCCCGCGGCGAGCGTTCCAGTGGCCCGTTCTGGTAGACGCCGACCACCCATACTCTCGATGTCGAAGTAGCGGTGGCCCATCATGCCACCGCCGGACACCTTCCGAAAATTCGTCGGGGCGAATCCGTCGACGACGTAATATCGGTGTCGCGACGCCTCTAGCCCCGGGTAATAAGCCTGCGCGGCCGCCACAACGTCGCGGATCGCCTGTCGTCCCGCATCGTCGAGCTTACCGCTCTCGGGCTTGTCGAAGATCATCTCACCGGTGTCGTCGTGCATTGCTCCGACCGCGGTCACGATCCGGCCGACGTGACTAACCTGCTTATCGTGATAAAGGCCGAGAAACGCGGCTCGGGCGTGCTTCGGACTGCGATCGATCGGTTCGTAGTAGACCCCATGGGCGAGGTTTTCTCGCCAAGAGATGCCCGTGAGCATCGCGACCATGATCTGGCTTTGCCGCGGTACGAGCCCCTGAGCGAAGATAAAGTCCGCGAACTCCTGCAGGGTCGCCCGCAGGACGAGGTCCGCTCCCGGCAGCTCGGCGAGCTGGTCCACCAATTCACCGAAGGTGACCGGCACGACGGTCACGCCGTGCGCCGCCGCCATATCCGTGACCTCGCCGGGGAGTGCCAGCCCGGCCTGACCGGCCGTCAGGGACAACAGGAAGCTGCCTTTCCGTCCGGGCAGGCGATCGACGATCGTCTGGCAGTGCCGGGCCAGCTGTCCTGGGTTCGGCAGTGACCCGAGCTTCGTTTCGACGAAGACCGCAAGCGGGTCCTGGGCAATCAGGCCGTCCGGCACGCTGTGGGCGCCATGGATCTGCTGCGAGAAGCGGGGGCCCACCGTGACCTCCTCCGCGCACAGCGCCCGCAACAGTGCCTCCAGCAGCTTCGGCGATGCCTCGTAGAGCATCCGCAACATCACCATGACGTGGTTCGTGACCACGTTCTCGGTCTGGTGATAGTGCGGGAACCGCGTCACCTGCGCCATGCCGTCGCCTCCTCCGCGGGTCGCCCCGCTAACCGGAGTTGGTGCGCACCGGACGAAGGACCAGTATCCGGCGTACCGATTACGCCGGACCCCGCGCGTAGCGACCCTTTCCCTCGCGAGTCACCAGCTTGTTCCAGCTTGCCCGCATGTCGAGCTTCTTGCGCAGAATGTCGAGCGTCATGTCCTCGCGATGATGTGCGGCGCCCCGGACAGTCTCTGGTCGCAAGCGGGGTAGGATCTCCCCCACGGTCAGCGAACCGTTCTCCGGGATGATCTCGCGGACCTCGCGTACTACTCGATCCCAGAACTCCTCCGCCTGCAGGCGTCGCAGTCGAGCCTCGGACCGCGTCGCCTGCCCCCTAAGCACCTTGAGCTCGCTTTCGGCGGCATCGAGGCGTGCGAGGACTTCGTCCAGGATCTCGCTTGACGCCGCGCGTTCCGCCATTAACGCCTCGCGCTCGTCCGTCAGCGCCCGGGCCGCGTCGGTCCGCGCAGCCTCCCAGAGCTCGCCCACCACCGCCAGCATCCGGACCTGCAATCGCTCCGGGAGCTTGCCCATTTCAAGCGTCGGGCAATACGATCGCTCGGCCTTCCAGTCCCGCAGGAGGGGCCCGACCTCGCGGTTCGACCCGCCCCACTTCAGTCGCGGGATCACGTTCCGGAGCGAAACGCGCTCGCCCGCCGCCCTCAATTCGTCCGCCGCCTCGAACACTTCCTTCCGCGTGGGCATGGCTCCCTCCGTGATCGAATCGAGAATGCCGCGCCGCGGTTAACGATCCGTCGGCCGGCGGTCGCGGGTCACGGGTCGCGCGACCCGCGACCGCCGTCACGGACTCGCGATCCGGCCGCCCCCGGGGACGCATTGTGAAGGCCGGCGGTCCTGGATTGGGGACGTACCTCCGGTGCGCGGTCAAGGAGCTCGATCGTCCGAACGGTCGCCGAAGAGGTGCGGCTCATGCCCCCGGTGGGCTCGCTTGGATGGGCGACACCGACGACTCGCGGGCGACAGGTGCGACGACGGAGGGGTGTGAGGCCCGCGCTTCGCGACAACGCCGACATAGATCGAACCCAGGTCGGGCGCCCCGCCCCCCGGAATGCGTCCGAGCCCACGGGCCCCTCGAACGGACAGCCGAAACCTCACGCCGGATGGGGGCGACCCCATGCGTGAAACGCCATCCCTAGCCCAGGACGGCGTGAGAAGCGACGGTCGCCTCGGTGAGCATTCCTCCCACGACGACGGAACCCTGCGGAGCCGCGCGCGTGATCCTGACGACGATGGAGGTTTCGATGCCGGAAGACGGCGTGCCACCCGAAGGTCTCCCCCCGGCCGACGAGGGCACCGGCTTGCCGACGCCGCCCAGTCCGGGCCGCCTGCCGCCCATACATCTGCCACCCACGCCGGATCCCGACAGCCCGGTGTCCGACGACGGCAAATCGTCCGAAGTGCCTTGGGACGAGCGATGAGCGAGCCTGTCGACGGTGTAGGCAAGCCACGGCTCATGGGGGTGAACCACGTTGCGCTGGAGATCGGCGATCTCGACAGCGCCCTGGCGTTCTACGGGGCGATCTTCACGTTCACCCTCCGCGGACGTGCGGAGGGTATGGCCTTCCTCGACATGGGGGACCAGTTCCTCGCACTGGTAGAGACCGCCGCCGCGTCCGCGCGCCCGGCCGACTTCCGCCCCGAGGGACACTTCGGCCTCGTCGTCGACGACCGATCCCAGGCGAAGACCTTGGCCGAGGCCGCCGGCGCGCGCCTGATCCAGGGGGCCTTTCTCGACTTCCTCGATCCCTGGGGCAACCGCATCGAGGTCGTGCAATACGCCGATGTCCAGTTCACCAAGGCCCCCGCGGTGCTGGCCGGGATGGGGCTGTCCATCGGCAAGACGGAAGAGGCGCGGGGGCAACTCGTGGACAAGGGCATGCCCCTTGGCACCGATCGATAAGCTTGCCCATCCGGGGGTTTTGCGGAACGGCCGGGGATGCCGGACGGGGAACCCACGGACATTCTCGCGACCTGTCTACGGTCATGGAAACGGAGAACCGCATGCGCACCGCCATCGCAGCCATCACCCTCGCCCTCGCGACCGTCCCGCCCGCCGCGGCCCAGCAGCCCAAGGACGAGGGGGTCGCCATCGGCCCGTGGAAGGTCGAGGCCGTCGCCAAGGGCCAGAAGTTCGAACGTTGCACCATGACCCGGACCACCGACGACGGCGTCGACGTCCAGTTCACCCGCGATGCGCAGGGCCTCGACCTGAGCATGAGCTCGCCGAAGTGGAAGCTCGGCAAGGGCAAGAGCTACCCGGTGGAGCTCGCCGCCGGCACCTCGATGCTTCAGGCCGAGGTCGCCGCTTCGGGTAACGCCGTGTCCTTGCCGATCAAGGACGAGCGCTTCCTAAAGTCGCTTAAGCTCGCCGACAGCCTGGACGTCAAGGGCGAGGGCGCGACCATCAAGGTGGCGCTGGAAAAAAGCGCGGCGGGCCTCGACCGGCTGGAGGCGTGCTACGCCAAGAACGGATCGGCCACGGAGACCAACCCGTTCGTCGCCCCGAACCGGAAGCCATAAGCCGAGCGGTGGCGTGGGAGGTGTTTGCGGAGAATACCGACGCAGGCACCGACGATGGGTCCGCCCCCACGCAAAGCCTCCCTGGCCGTGGTTGTCGCGAAACCGATCGTCACGTTCCGGAGGCGGCGATCCAAGACGGGCCGCCCCTCGCGTTATCGGGTGCGCACGCCTCCGGGGTCGCCGAGCGCCAGCGTACGGAGAACTTCAGTTCGAACGATCGACATAGCACGCGAGGTCGGGCTCGTCGGACCGCCCAGGGAACAGCCTCGCGCTGAGACGTCGGACCGCGGGCTTGCTCGCGAGGGCGAGCGCACCGTGCAGAACGCGGATCCCAAGGCGGGTCCGAGGATGCATCAGCTTCGGCGCGAGTGCCGGGACGCCTTGCCCCTTCACGACGAACGGCCGCATCGCGCGGTCGTAGGCGGAAAATGCGGTCGTCACGTCCTCGGTGCGTGCCATCTCGCCGGCCAGCACGTAGGCGCCCGTGACCGCCAGGGTGGTACCCAAGCCGGCCAGGGGCGTCGCGCACCACGCGGCATCACCGGTCAGCACGACGCGGCCTGCTGACCAGCGCGGCATGCGCACCTGTCGCAGGACGTCGAAGTAGAAGTCGTCCGTATCCTCCATGCCGTCCAACACGCGCGCGGCCTGCCAGCCGGCATCGGCGAAGCGCGTCCGCAGGTAGTCCCTTTGCCGCTCGGGACCCCAATCCCCGGCGTCGGTGGGTACGTCCCGGTCCATGAGCATGGCGCGA
This sequence comes from Methylobacterium sp. J-092, assembly GCF_022829325.1. NCBI lineage: Bacteria > Pseudomonadati > Pseudomonadota > Alphaproteobacteria > Hyphomicrobiales > Methylobacteriaceae > Methylobacterium > Methylobacterium sp. J-092. The sequence continues at coordinate 74,188 of NZ_JAKSXU010000093.1, forward strand.
GTCGTGCCGTGATTGTCGGGACGCAGGGAGACGCTGCGCCCGTCCGTGGCATTGTACCAGCGCCACATCCGGTCGTCCTGAGCCGTGCGTGGGATGGTGAAGTATGCGATGGTCAGCCCCATCCATCGAGGCTCGTTCTCCCCGGGGAAGACGAGGTCGCGGGTGGCCGAACCGACGCCCTCGGCGACGATCACCGCATCGTAGCGTTCCACCCCGCCCCCGGCGAACCTCACCGTCGCGCCGTCACGGTCCTCGTCGATGCGCGCCACCCGGTCGCCGAAGCGGAAGGTCGCCCGTTCACGGGCCGGCTCGTAGAGGAGGCGTGCGAGATCGCCGCGCAGGATCTCCATCTCGGCGGTCGGGCCGTCGCCCTCGAAGCCGGCGACGTCGAACCGCGCCGCGGCGCCTCCGGAAGCCTCCACCCAGGCCGTGCCCTCCTCGCGCGTCCCTTCCTCCAGGGCAATCCGCTCCAGCCCCATGCGACGCAGAACCTCGCGACCGACGCCGCGGA
>NZ_JAKSXU010000094.1:0-717 GCF_022829325.1 Methylobacterium sp. J-092
GCCGCGCAGTCCGCGTACGGCACCAATTGCGGCCCAGACCGCGAGAACGGCGATGATCAGCGCGCCAAACAGCAACTTTGCCTCGCCGGCCGAAAACCGCCCAACGAACCACAGACCCCCAGCCTCGAACAGAGTCGCGCTTAGCACAGCGAGACTGAGGCCGATGATCTGCAGGCCGAGCAGCACCGGCAACGCGCGATGCACCAGGCCAAAGCTGGCGAGCAAGGCGTCGCGCGAGCGCCGTGCCCACAGACCTGCTGCCGCCGCGCCCACCAGCGCGACCAAACCAGCCAGCATCGCCAGCATCGTTCCAACGAGGGTCGCATACGGGATCCATGCCCGGGCGCTGGCAAGCGGTCGGTCGCGTTCCGCGCCGGCTAGGGCTTCCTGCGCCTTGTCGGCGGCCAGCGCTGCGCCGTAGGCGGTGCGCGCACCCTCGAACCGGACTGAAGCGTAGGGGTCCGTTGCAGCGGACGTGCTCCATGTTCTCGGCGATGGTGCGGCCGGTCACCGTCATGCAGTCGCCGTGGATGAAGCCGTGGTCGAGCAGGGTCTTGATCAGGAGCGGGATGCCGCAGACCTCGAACATGTCCTTGGCGACGTAGCGGCCGCCCGGCTTCAGGTCGGCGACGTAGGGCGTGCGCCGGAAGATCTCGGCGACGTCGAACAGGTCGAACTTGATCCCGCACTCGTGCGCGATCGCCGGCAGGTGGAGCG
>NZ_JAKSXU010000096.1:0-283 GCF_022829325.1 Methylobacterium sp. J-092
GCGTGGCGAGCTCGTCGAGCCGCACCTTGCGGTTGCCGGAGACGACGATCGATGTGGCGCCGAGCGTGTCGAGGGTCGCCGAGGCCGCGAGCGTGCGGATCGACTGCTCCTGGCCGCCGACCTCGCCGCGTCCGCCGGCCACGCCACGCGTCGAAGATCAGCAGGCCGGCCTCGTCGGCCAGGGACTTGGTGCCGAGCAGCCCCGCGAGCGCCGCGAGCAGGATCAGGAACGGGAACAGCGAGGTCAGGATCGACAGCGCGATGTGGCTCGCGATCGCCCAGC
>NZ_JAKSXU010000103.1:0-31865 GCF_022829325.1 Methylobacterium sp. J-092
GCTGGGCGATCGCGAGCCACATCGCGCTGTCGATCCTGACCTCGCTGTTCCCGTTCCTGATCCTGCTCGCGGCGCTCGCGGGGCTGCTCGGCACCAAGTCCCTGGCCGACGAGGCCGGCCTGCTGATCTTCGACGCGTGGCCGCGGGAGGTCGCCAAGCCGATCGTCGGCGAGGTCCACCGGGTGCTCACCGAGCAGCGCGGCGGGGTGCTGACGGTCGGCGCGCTGCTGGCGCTGTACTTCTCGTCCTCCGGCGTCGAGAGCCTGCGGGTGGGCCTGAACCGCGCCTACGGCCTGCGCGAGATGCGGCCATGGTGGCTGACCCGGCTCGAATCGATCGGCTACGTCGTCTGCGGCGCCTGCGCGATGCTGGCCTTCGCGCTGCTGGTGGTGCTCGGCCCGCTGATCTGGCGCAACGTCGTCCTCGTCGCGCCGGGGCTCGAGCCCCTGGGCCTCACCGTCGCGATCGCGCGGATCGGCATCACCGCGCTGCTGCTCGCCGCGGTGCTGATCATCGCCCACAAGTTCGTCGCCGCCGGCCGGCGCTCGTTCCTGGCGGTGCTGCCGGGCATCGGCGTGACGCTGCTGCTGTGGTTCTTCGCCGGGCTCGGCTTCGGGTTCTACCTCGACCGCTTCTCGAACGCCTACGCCTCGACCTACGGCGGCCTCGCCACCGCGATGGTGTTCCTGGTGTTCCTGTACTGGCTCGCGGCGATGTTCCTGTTCGGCGGCGAGATCAACGGCACCGTGATCGCGGCCAAGCGCAGCCGGCTGCGGGCCCGGATGCACGCGCGCCAGGCGCGCCCGCCGGTTGCCTAGGACGAGACGCTTTGCCGGGAACCGAGTCCGCCTCGGGCTGTTGGCCCCAGGACTCCATGTGATCCGAAACCTCATCCGGCCAGCTTCCCCGAAACGGGAGGCGGGCCGTTTTCTTTTGGCCGCTCGCGCCGGCGTCAGCCGACGAGGTCGTCGAGCGTGACCGCGAGGGCGTCCGCGATCCTCCGAAGGGTCTCCACGGTGCCGTCGCGCTTGCCGGTCTCGATCTGCAAGAGGAACGGTTGGGCGATGCCGGCCTGCGCCGCGAGCGCCGCCATCGTGAGCCCGCGATGCTCGCGCCAGACCCGGATGCGGTTGTCGCCGCCGAGCAGCCGGTCCACGACCTCGGCGGGGATCAGCTCCTCCTCGCCGGTCGCAAGCTTCAGGCGGAACTGCGCGACGGCGGCCTGGTCGGCCGCGTCCTCCGCGGCCTGGGTCAGCGCGGTGTAGTCGGCCTCGCTCAGGATCACGAGTCGCTCGCCGGCCGGTGTCGTGAAGCGATGCGCGTTCATGGCAACGTCCTTCTCTGTCGGGCCCGATGGCGCGGGCATCGTCGGGATCGACCGCTCAATCGTGGGCGCTTCCCCGGGGCGTCACCTTGATGATCGCGACGATCTCGCCGTCTTCGGTGAACAGGACGACCTCAGGCCGCCAGAGCCAGCACCGCTTCGCCCTCGTCCGCCTCGGCGGCCATGAACTGCGCCCGGGCGAGCTCGGCGAAGCGGCCGTTCTGCGCGACCAGGCCGTCGAAGGTGCCGCTCTCGACGATGCGGCCCTCGTGGAAGACCAGGATGCGGTCGGCGTTGCGGATCGTCGCGAGGCGGTGGGCGATGACGAAGGTGGTGCGGCCTTCCATCACGGCTTCCAGCGCGCCCTGCAGGCGGCGCTCGGTGGCGGCGTCGAGCGCGCTCGTCGCCTCGTCGAGGATCAGGATCGGCGGGTTCTTCAGGATCGCCCGGGCGATCGAGAGGCGCTGGCGCTCGCCGCCCGAGAGCGAGCGGCCGCGCTCGCCGATCACCGTGTCGAGGCCGTCGGGCTGGCGCGCCATGAAGGCGGAGGCCTGGGCGCGCTCCAGGGCGTCGAGCATCTCGGCATCGGTGGCGTCCGGGCGGCCGACCTGGAGGTTCTCGCGGATCGAGCGGGCGAACAGCATCGGCTCCTGGAACACCACGCCGATGTTGTGGCGCAGCGACGACACCGCGACATCGCGGATGTCCATCCCGTCGATGCGGATCGCGCCGGCGCCCGGGTCGAAGCTGCGGTGCAGCAGGCCCAGCGTCGTCGACTTGCCCGAGCCGGTGGTGCCGACGAGCGCGATGGTCTCGCCGGCGCGGGCCGCGAACGACACCCCGTCGAGCGCCTTGCGGCGGCCGTCGTAGGAGAAGCCGACGCCCTCGAACTCGACCTCGCCGGCGAAGCGGGCGACCTGGACGGCGTGCGAGCGGTCACGGACGGCCGGCACCGTGTCGAAGATCGTGAAGAACTCGGCGATCTTCGGCGCCTGCTGGAACAGGCCGTTGACGAAGCCGACCACGTGATCGAGGCGCGTCACCAGGGCGGTGGCGAGGCTCATGAAGGCGACGACCTCGCCGACCGAGGTCTGGCCGGCCTGGTAGAGCATGATGCCGGTGACGAACACCGCGGTCATGGTGATGGTGGCCGACGCGCGGGTCGCGACGTTGGCCAGCGCCCACCACGACAGCACCGGGATCTGCGCGGCGAGCAGGTTGCCGATGATGTCGCGCATCGCGTCCTTCTCGGCCTTGGCGCGGGTGAAGGACTGGATCACGGCGACGTTGCCGAGCGCGTCGGAGGCGTGCGCGGCCAGGCCCGAATTGTAGAACTCGACCTCGCCCTGCAGCGTCTCGGTGCGGCGCATGACGAAGGTGGTCAGCGCGGTGAAGACCAGCACCAGCACGAGCAGGATCGAGCCGAGCTGCCAGTTCACGAACAGCGTCATCGGCAGCAGCACGCCGAGCGAGACCAGGGCCGCGAAGTGGTCGCGGAAGAAGCCGAGCCACAGGGCCGACATGCCGTTGGTGCCCTCCAGCATCGCCTTCAGCACGCGGCCGGAATGGTTCGCCGAGTGGAAGGCGAGCGGCAGGTCGAGGACGTGCTCGAAGTAGTTCGCCATGGTGGAAAGGCGGTTGCGGTGGGCCAGCCGGTCGGCGTGGAGCGCGATGGCGACGCCCGCCGCGATGGTGAAGAAGCCGAACGCGACCCAGGCCGCGATCAGCGGCAGCATGGTCTGCAGGCCGTTGCCGCCGCGCTTGAGGTGGGTCAGCCCGTCGATGATGCGGCCCATGATCAGGGGTTCGGCGAAGGCCGCCACCGCCAGCGCGACGTTGGCGAACCCGAGGCCGATGGCGAGCCGCTTGTCGTTGCCCAGAAGGCTCAGAACGCGCGCGTACAGACGAAACAGCGACATGTCAGCTCCGAACACCGACCTCAGGCGCGCCCCGTGTTGCCCGGGCCCAGCGCGCTCTTCCCCCTCGAACCCGGTCCGCGGCTGCGGTCCGGGTCTTCCTTCTTCCGTCGCGCTCCGTCCGATCGCCGGAACGGTGAATTCGGGAGTCCCGAGCTCCGGGCTCCCAAACGCTTGGCGCGACGGGACTTATGCCAGGGGCTGGCTGAACGGCGCCTGACGGATCCGCCCCGCTGCGGGGAGGCCTTTACGGTTCGTTCAGCAAGATTTCCTAACCTCGTCCCCGAGGGCTCCACAAGCGCGCGATGCGCGCAGGCGCGCGAATTTCTCGCATCGCGCGTCGTGCACGGGGATCTCGCGACCGCGACGTTCGGGCCGGCCGCGCCACAGGCCCCCGGGTCACATGATCGGGCGCCGACGGCGCCGGCCGGAACCTCGCGCGCCGACGCTGCGCCGGATGCCCGACCGCATCGCGGATCACGGGGTTCGAGCCCGATCGAGGATGCGCCGACGGGGACCTGCCCCGGGCCGGCGGCTCAGCGCGCTGAGCCGATCTCGCGCAGGTACCGCGCCGTCCCGGGGTTGAGGCTCCCCGCCGGCACCGTGGCGGCGAGGTTCGCGGGATCGCTGTCGCGTCCCTGCGGCAGGCGCCCGGCCAGCCCGGCGCCGGCCCGTCCGATCGCCGCGACCAGGCGGTGGGCCGCCTCGGGGTCGAGGCCCGGCCGGGCGAGGACGAGGCTCCACGAGCCCACGGTCTCGATCGCCGAATCCTGCCCGCGGAAGCTGCCGGCCGGCACGGTCATGCGGCGCAGCGAGGGCCGCGCGGCGAGCGCCCGGTCGATCGCCTGCGGCGACGGGCCGACGAAGCGGGCGCCGCCGGGCATCGCCGCGACCGCCGCGAAACCCGGCCAGCCGATGCCGCCGCCCCAGAGCGCGGCCGCGCGCCCGTCGGCGACCATGGCCGGGCCGTCGCCGGCATGCTCCAGGAGGATCGGGACGATGTTGCGCTCCGGGTCGAGGCCGGAGGCGGCGAGCACCGCGCGGCCCATCACCGTCAGCCCGGAATTCCGGGTGCCGAGCGCGACGGGCTTGCCGGCGAGGTCGGCGAGGGTACGGACCGGGCTCGCCGCCGCGACCACGAGCAGGCCGGGCGTGGCGTACATCGGCGCGACCGCGGTGAGCCGCGGGCCGTCACCCGCCGCCAGCGCGTCGTAGGCGAACTCGCCCTGCACCAGCGCCAGGTCGAGGGCGCCCTCGCGCAGCAGCCGGATATTCTCGGCCGAGCCGCCGGTGGCGCGGGTCTCCAGGGTCAGGTCGGGGTCGACCGCGCGGACCGAGGCCGCCAGCGCCGCGCCGTAGGCCGGAAAGCCGCCGCCCGGGGTGGCGGTGCCGAGGACGAGGCGAAGCGGCTCGGCCCGCGCGGACGAGGCGAGCATCAGGCAGAGAGCGACCAGAACAGGCTTCACCCGCATCGCACGTGTCCGCCTCCGCGCCGGGGCCGTCGCTCGGCCGTCATTTCGCGGTCAGCAGCGCCCAGTAGACCTTGTACTTCGATCCGGGCGCGTAGGCGGTGGCGATGCCCATGCGGGCGGCCTTGGGATCGAGCATCACGGCGTTGTGGGGCGGGCTGTCGCGCCAGCCGGAGAAGGCCTCGGCGAGGGTGTGGTAGCCGGCCGACAGGTTGGCGTTGGCCGACGCGAAGCCGAGCCGCTCGACGGCGCCCTTCACGGTCTGCGCCTTGCTCGGCCGGTCGGCGAGCGCCATCGACGCCGCCTCGGCCTCGGCGAGCTTCTGGAGCTCGGGGTCGAGGGCGAGCGCCGCCTCGCCGCGGCCGCGGCGATAGGCCGAGATCATGTCGCGGGCGGCTTCGGTGTCGACGTGGGCCGCGTTGTTCGACAGGGGCAGGTAGAGGCTCGGCAGCGCCGCGGTGGTCTGCGTGTCGGTGGCGCACCCGGCCAGCAGCGCCGCGCCGGCGAGCAGCAGGGCGCCCGCGCCGTATCGTCCGATGCTGCCCACGTGTCCGATCCGCCGCTCGCCATCGGCCCGCGTCGATCGGGCCACCGCCGTGACATATAGGGTGCCCGGGGGCGCCGTGCAGCGGCGACGTGCATCAGGATTGACGAACCCTTCACCGGCTCGCGCTTAAGCTGTACCGAATGGAGCCGTCGATGCCGGGCCGTCCCGGCGCGCTCCGGTCCGGGTCGGGAATCGCGTGGGAATCATCGAGGCGAACCTGCGGGGCGGCTTCGTCGGTGCGACGTCGCCCGCCGCATGACCGGACCGCCCATCCACCCCGACGTCGCCGCGGCGTCGGCGACGATCCGCTCGGCCGAGGCGCAATTGCGCCTGATCCGCCGGGACGCCGAGCGGCTGGCCGAGCGCCAGCGCACCTTCGACCGGGCCGCGGCCGCGGCCGGGATCGGGGTGTGGGAATGCCGCCTGCGCGACGAGGCGATCGACTGGTCCTCCGGCGTCTACGACCTGTTCGGCATCCCGCGCGGGACGGCCCTGTCGCGCGGGCGCGCCCTCGAGCACTACCCCGAGGCCTCGCGCCGCGCCCTCGAGGCGGCCCGCTCGCGAGCGATCGCCGAGCGGACCGGCTTCCGCCTCGACACCGAGATCCGCACCGCCGCCGGGCAACTCCGCTGGATCCGCCTGACCGCCACGGTGGAGGCGCGCGCGGGCGTCGCGGTGCGGCTGTTCGGGATCAAGCAGGACATCACCGACGAGAGGCTGGCCGCCGAGGCGGCGCGCCGACGGGCCGATCTCGACGGGATGACGGGCCTCGCCAACCGGATGTGCTTCGAGGACCGGCTCGCGTTCCTGTGCCGGCAAGGCGCGGGCCTGCTCGTTCTCGTCGACCTCGACGGCTTCAAGGCGGTCAACGACGGCTTCGGGCATGCGGCGGGCGATGCCTGCCTCCGGGAGGCGGCCGACCGCATCGCCGGGCTCTGCCGCCGGGCCGACCTCGTGGCGCGGATCGGCGGCGACGAATTCGCCATCCTGCTCGGCGGCCATGGCAGCGCGCGCGGCGCCGAAGCCCTGGCGGGGCGGATCGTCCATGCGATGGGCCGCCCGATGCAGGTCGGCGGCGTCACGATCCGGGTCGGCGCCTCGGTCGGCATCGCCGCCGTCGCGGGCGGCGGGCCGGCGGATGCCTTCGCCCGCGCCGACGCGGCGCTCTACGCCGCCAAGCGCGCCGGGCGGAACACCTTCCGCACGCACGGCGCATCGATCCGCTTCGCCTGACCGGCCGGCATCGCGCCCTTGAGTCCCGGGGGGGGCGACGGCTACGCGCGTCCGGCTCCCGCCGCCATCGCCGCCGCCGCCGCGTCGAGCCCCCAGGCGAGGAGGTCCTTGGCTTCCGCGGCGGTCGGCGCCTCGGTGTAGCACCGCAGCTCGGGGGCGTTGCCCGAGGCGCGGAAGTGGATCGTGCGGCCGCCGCCGAGCGCGATCCGGATCCCGTCCTGCGCGTCGACCGCCTCCGGGGTGCCGACCGGCTGCAGGAAGGTCCGGCGGAACGACGCGTCGCCGAGGCTTTGCAGGAGGGCGCCGCTGCGCTCGGCCGGCGTGTCGGGCAGCCGGTCGCTCGCCATCTCGCCGACGTTCAGCGAGGCCACGAGGTCGGCCAGCGCCAGCCCCGCCTGCCGGGATGCGGCCAGCGTCGCCAGGATGGGCAGCATCGCGTCGCGCGTCGGCAGGGCGGGCAGGACCTTGTCGCCGACCGCGACGTCGGAGCCGAGCAGGAAGCCGCCGTTCGCCTCGAAGCCGGCGACCGCCTTCGCCCCCGCCCGCCGCGCCTGCTCCATGCCGGCGATGACGAAGGGCGAGCCGACGCGGGTGCGCATCACCTGCCCGAACCCGCCGGCCTGCTCGATCGCCGAGCCGGCGGTGACGGGCACCACCACCGCGTCGACGCCGAGATGGCGCGCGGTGATCAGGCCGAGCACGTCGCCGCGCACGATCCCGCCGGCGGCGTCCGCGACCAGCGGCCGGTCGGCGTCGCCGTCGGTGGTGACCAGGGCGTCGAAATCGCCCGAGGCCATGACCTCGGCGATGAAGGCGACGTCCTCCGGGCGGTGGGCCTCGGTGTCGATCGGGACGAAGGTCTCCGAGCGGCCGATCGGCGTGACCTCGGCGCCGAACGCTGCCAGCAGGTCGGCGAGCAGGTCGCGGGCGACCGAGCTCTGCTGGTAGGCGGCGACGCGGATCCCGCTCAGGGTGTCGGGCGGGAAGACGTCGCCGTAGCGGCGCCGGTAGCGGTCGATCACGTCCGGGTCCGGCGTCGCGGCGACGGGGGCCGCCATGGTCCCGGCCGCGGCGACGTCGCCGAGGGCGGCGAGGATCGCGACCTCGTCGGCCTTGGTGATCTCGCCGTCGGGCCGGTAGAACTTCAGGCCGTTGCGGTCCTGCGGGATGTGGCTGCCGGTGACCATCACGGCGCAGGCCCCGCGCCGCATCGCCTCGAGCGCCAGGGCCGGCGTCGGAAGCGCGCCGCAATCGATCGCCGCAAAGCCCGCCGCGGCGGCGGCGGTGGCGACGGTGGCGGCGATGCCGGCGCTGCTGTCGCGCAGGTCGCGCCCGATCACCACGGTGCGGCCCGGGCAGCACGCCGCGCCGACGGAGCGGAAGAATGCCCCGGCATAGGCGTAGCTCGGCCACCCGACGAGGTCCGTCACCAGGCCGCGCAGGCCGCTCGTCCCGAACTTCAGGCTGCTCACGACGGCCTCTCCACGCCTCTCACCGATCATCGACGAAATTCTCTTACCGCGCGGATTGGCCCAGCGTCGCCCTGGCATGCTCGAGCACGTCGGCGAGCGCCGCGTCCCAGTCGGCCTTGGGCGTCCAGCCGGTGGCCTCCGTCAGGCGCGTCGCGTCGCCGGCCGCCACCGGGATCTCCGACGGGCGCATCCGGTCGGCTGCGACCCGGACCTCGAACGGCACCCGCGCGTGCCGGCGCAGGTCGTCCACCATGCTGGCGATGCTGCGCGGCCGCCCCGAGGCGACGTTGAACACCGACCCGTCCGCGATGTCCAGGCCGCGCCCGATCAGATCGACATAGGCCCGCACCACGTCGCCGACCGGCAGGAAGTCGCGCTCGGCCGCGAGGTTGCCCACCGCCAGCACCGGCGCCACCAGCCCGGCCTCGATCCGCGCGATCTGGCCGGCGAAGGACGGCACCACGAAGCGCTCGTCCTGGCCGGCCCCGATCTGGTTGAACGGCCGCAGGATCACCAGCCGCACCTCCGCCTTGCCCAGCAGGTCGCGCAGGATCGTCTCGCCGAACCACTTCGAGCGGGCATACGGCCCCTGCGGATCGGGCACCGCCGCCTCGGTCAGCGGACGGCCGGCCAGGAACGCCCGGCCGTAGACCTCGCCCGAGCTGACGAACAGGAAGCCCGCGCCGGGGGCGGATCGCGCCACCGCCTCGGCGAGGTTCAGGAGCCCGACGAGGTTGACCCGCCAGGTCTCCCCCGGCGCATCCGCCGATTGCTGCACCGAGGCCATCGCGGCCAGGTGCAGCACGTCGGTCGGGCGGAACGCGGCGACGCTGGCGTGCAGCGCCGCCTCGTCCAGCAGGTCGACCGTCTCGTAGGCGACCCGCTCCGGCAGGACGGCCGGGCGGCCGCGGCCGATGCCGAGGATCCGGTCCGCGGCCCCGGTGCCGGCCGACAGCGCCGCCAGCGCGTGCCGCCCGACGAAGCCGGCCGCCCCCGTGACCAGGATGCGCTTCACGGGCGCACGCGGCTCCGCACGCGGGCCGGGGCCGTCGCGCTGCGGCGCAGGCCGGTCACGTGCGCCCGCCCAGGCGCTTCAGGTCGGCCTCGACCATCTCCTGGATCATCGCCTCGAGGGAGATCTCGGCCTTCCAGCCGAAGGCGGCCTCGGCCTTGGCCGGGTTGCCCAGCAGCACCTCGACCTCGGCCGGCCGGTACAGCTTCTCGTCGATGACGAGGTGGTCGTCCATGGCGAGATTCACATGCGCGAAGGCGAGCGCGCACATGTCGCGCACCGTGGTTGTGCGGCCGGTGGCGATCACGAAGTCGTCGGGCTTGTCCTGCTGCAGCATCATCCACATCGCCCGGGTGTAGTCCTTGGCGTGGCCCCAGTCGCGCTTGGCGTCGATGTTGCCCAGCCGCAGCTCCTTCGCCAACCCGAGCTTGATCCGCGCCACCCCGTCGGTGACCTTGCGGGTGACGAACTCGACCCCGCGCAGCGGGCTCTCGTGGTTGAACAGGATCCCGTTCGAGGCGTGCAGGGCGAAGCTCTCGCGGTAGTTGATCGTCATCCAGTGCGCGTAGAGCTTGGCCACGCCGTAGGGCGAGCGCGGGTAGAACGGCGTCGCCTCGCTCTGCACCTGCTCCTGGATCAAGCCGAACATCTCCGACGACGAGGCCTGGTAGTAGCGCGCGTCCGGCTTCAGCGTGCGGACGCATTCGAGCAGGTTGACCGCGCCCAAGCCCGTGATCTGCCCGGTCAGCAGCGGCTGCTGCCACGAGGCGGTGACGAACGACTGCGCGGCCAGATTGTAGACCTCGTCCGGCTGCACGGCTTGAACGATGCGGGCCAGGCTCGACAGGTCGAGCAGGTTGCCGTCGTGCAGCGCGACGTCGTTCTCGATCCCGAGCCACTTCAGCCGGTGGTCGAACACCCCGGCATGGCTCGAGCGCCGCACCACCCCGTGCACCGCGTAGCCCTTCTCCAGAAGCAACTGAGCAAGATACGCCCCGTCCTGCCCCGTGATCCCCGTGATCAGTGCCGTCTTGGTGCTCATCTTGTGAAGCCTGTTCCGTCTGACCTTGACATTCCGTCGGTCGATGCGCGCGGGGCCGCCGCGATCCGCGACTGCATATCCGCCGGCACCCTGGGTTTCAATGCGTGAAAGGCCCGACATCCGTGGCCGATCCGCGGGCGGCGTGCGGGTCCGGGCCCCCGGCGGCCGTCGCGTCGCCCGCGGCGTCGCGCGTCCGCCGCCTGCGCGAATCATCCCGCCCTCTCGCGAACGATGCGGAAGGTTTGGCCAAGGACGCCCGTCCATGCAACCCAAGCGAGTATGATCGCGCTAGATATCTACCGAGGCGTGCTTTCGGCGCCGCCGGCGCGCTACCGCGCGCCGATCGCGCTCAGGTCGCGCCGTCCGTCGCGGCCCTCCTCGGCGGCCGGCGGGCGGAACCGGCCGGCGATCTCCGAGAATGCGTCCTGCATCCCGTCGAGGCCCTGCACCGTGACGATGCTGGAGCCCGGCCCGAGCGGCGGGATGAAGCCCGCCTCGGACAGGGTCCTGAACACCGAGAAGTTCAGGTCGTTCTGCACCTTCTGGCCGAGGCTGACGTCGACGATCATCACCACGAGCTCGAACTCGAGGAACGGGTCGCCGATCTTGCGGAACACCACGCGCGGCGCCGGCTCCTTCAGCACGTCGGCGTGCTGGGCGGCGCAGGCGAGCAGCATCTCGGCGGCGCGCGCCGGGTCCTGGTTGCGCAGCACGTTGACCACGAGGGAGACCCGGCCCGTCCGGTCGCCGCGGACGCGGTTCTTGACGATGCCGGAGATCAGGTTCGAGTTCGGGACGATCACCGCCGAGCGGTCGAAGGTCTGGATCTCGGTGGAGCGCACCGAGATGCGCTTCACGATGCCCTCCGAGTCGCCGATCACCACCTGGTCGCCGACGCGGATCGGCCGCTCCCAGAGCAGGAGCAGGCCCGAGACGAAGTTGTTGACGATCGATTGCAGGCCGAAACCGATGCCGACCGAGAGCGCGCCGGCCACGATCGTCAGCTTCTCGAGGCTGAGGCCGAGATAGGAGAAGGCCAGCGCCAGGGCGAGCAGGAAGCCGCAATAGCCCGACACCGTCGAGATCGAGTTGCGCAGGCCCGCGTCGAGGTCGGTGGCGGGCAGGTAGACCTGATCGAGCCAGCGTTGGACCGCGCGGGTGATGGCGATGCCGAGGACCAGGATCCCGAGGCCGAGCGCGATCGTCGAGAGCGAGATCGTGACGTCGCCGACCTTGAAGCCGAAGAAGGCCTGCCGGATCGAGGAGACGATGTCGGTCGAATCGAGGCCCCAGGGCGCGAGCACCAGGAGCGCCACGATCAGGAACAGCAGCACTCGCGCGGCACCGGTGGAGAGCACCGCGATCTGGTTGAGCGAGCGCTTGCGCAGGCCGGTATTGGCCTGGAGCGCGGTGGCGAGCCGCGTGTCGTCCGAGAGCGAGCCGCCGACGAAGGTGTCGGCGCTCTGCACCAGCAGGTAGAGCAGCACCAGCAGGCTCGCGGTCCAGACCAGCTGGTCGATCACGAACGCCGCGAAGGCGACGTAGCCGACGAGGGCGGCGACGCCGATGACGGCCACCGCCGCCCAGCCGACGAGCCGCGCCGGGCCGCCGATGCCGGTGGTGGTCTTCGTCGGCACGTAGGGGCCGAAGCAGGCCTCCTCTTCCTCCTCCTTGTCGGCGAAGCGGTGCAGGCCGATGGCCAGGATCAGCGCGGTGGCGACCGCGCCGATGCCGCGGGTGGCGATCGAGATCGGCAGCGCCGCCGAGATGCCCGAGTTCAGCGCCTCGATCGACTTCACCACGGTGATCACCGTGGCGATGCCGACCGCGAGCCGCGTCACCCGGATCGCCGCCGCGTCGCTCACCGGCGCCGGCCGCCACTGCGGCTTGTCCGGCGAGAGCAGGCCGTCGCACAGGGCCTCGACGAAGGCGATGAAGGCGAGGCCGGCCAGGATCGCGCCGGCCACCGGCAGCAGCCGGGAGGGCAGCAGGTCGGTGGCGTCGAGGGCGTAGTACACCGTGTAGGAGCCGATCACCGCCGGCACGGTGCCGAGCAGCAGCACCCGCCACGCGCCGAGCAGGGTCTGGCGCCGGCTCGGGTCGGTCATCGCCGCGTCGCGCCGGCCGAGCCGCGGGGCGATGTTGCGCCGGCCGAAATACAGCGCCACGGACACGCCGAAGGCGAGGCCGAGCATCAGCAGGTTGCCGAGCGTTCCGTTGCGCGAGAACAGCAGCAGGATGTCGGACAACGCGCTCTGGAGCGAACGGATGTCGCGGGGGACGTCGGCCGCGACCCGGCTCCAGAGCTGCGGGCTGACCAGCGCCTGGCTGCGCTCGAACAGCCCCTTGGTGAAGGATTCCCGGCGCCGGTTCGAGACCCGGTCGATGATCTGGTCGCCCTGGACGAGGAGCGAGCGCGCCAGCCGCTGGGTCTCGTCGATGCGCGAGACCGCCGCGTCGCGCTCGACCCGCTCCTGGGCCACCTCCGGGCTCTCCTCGGCGTCCTTCGGCTTCGGCCCGAGCTGGGTCAGGCGCTCGCGCGCCGATTCCAGCGGCGCGTCGAGACGGCCGATGATCGTGCGGATCTCGTCGGTGACCGGGCCGACGCCGTCGCGGATGGCGGAGAGCTCCGGCGTGCCGAGATCGGTGCGGGCCAGCTCCTTCTCGCGCGCGGCGAGGTCGTTCTTGGCCGCGTCGAGCCTGGCCCGGACCGCCTTGAGCGCCTCGGACATCTCGGGTTTCGGAGGGGCCGGCTTGGCGTCCGCCGGTTTCGCCTCGACCGGCTTGCCATCCGAGGACTTGCCATCCGAGGACTTGCCGTCCGCAGACTTGGCCTCGGCCGGTTTGCCGTCGGGCGCCTTCTCGGCCTTGGCGGGGGCCGTCGGCTGCGCGGCGGGCGCCTGCGCCTGCACGAGGCCGGGTGCGAGCAGCAGCGCCGCCAGCCAGGCGACGATCACCGGACGGATCGGGCTGCGCAGGCGCGTTTCGCGGGCGGTTCGGCTGCGCGCGGACGGGCGACGGCTCATCGAATTCCTTGGGTGCTCGGCGGCGGGGCAGGGTGGGGCGGGAAGGGGCGTGGGCGACGCGGCGCTCGTCCGCGACGCCCTGCCGCAAAAGACGCTTCGTGTCGCCGATCAATGGGGCGAAAGCGTGCCACGTCGGCCCGAGGGCGCCCGGGGGAGACGATAATCCTCTCTCCCGGCGCCGTCCCGACGCGGTCGCGGAACGCGCCGACCATGCCGGTTCGCGATCGGCGGGCCTCCCCCGCAGCGGCGTATCGCTTGGGCGCGTTCACGTCGCCGTGAGATCGAAGAGGCGGCGGGCCGCGCCCGAGCCCGCCCGCCGAGACGACCGTGCGGGCGGCGCCGCCCTGTCCCTTTGAGAGGCAGCGCTATCATCTCCGCGCGTAGCATCGTTTTAATGATAACCAGTCATGAACAGCGCGGACCGAACAGCAAGGTAGGCTGAAATAGAGACCCGAGCGACGCAAATAGCGCCGAATGGGTCTGGAAATAAGAAAATAATCAAGCGTCACGATCGGGAAGTCGCGTCGAGCAAAGACACCAGCACACTTGCCTGAAACGTCGGGCATCATCCGACGATCACGGCAGGATTTGACCAACAATCGAAATCCACCCCGGGCATGCGCGCCCTGCGCACGCGTGCCGGCGGCATCGCCTTGCCTGTCCAGATCTCTGCGTTGCGTTCCTTGAGGACATACCGGCCGTCATGCCCAGCCATCGACCCTGCGACCGCCCCGCTGCGCGCCTGCACCGCGACCTGCTGACCACGACCGCCTTGGCCCTGGCGCTCGGCCTCGCCGCGACGGGCTCGGCCTCGGCACAGGCCTACAATGCCGGCACCGGCGCCACCTCGGCCGGAGCGAATTCGACCGCGGTCGGCCCGAACGCGGCGGCCGGCGGCGACGAGTCCTTCGCCGGCGGCTACAACGCGAGCTCGTCCGGTGCCGGATCCGTGGCGATCGGCTCGGGCGCCGCCGCGCAATCGGCGACGACCAACCAGGGCATCATCAACTACCGGGACGCCAACGGCGTCGGCAACCCGACGGCCGGGACCGGGGGCGACATTCGGAACGGCGCGAACGGCAGCACCACGCCGCCGGGTCCCGGGGAGGTCAATGCCGGCGCGCAGCCGTCGGGCACCGCGATCGGCAAGAAGTCCACCGTCGGCGCCGCCGGCGGCGTCGCCGTCGGCTACAACAACGCAGCCGGCACCGGGACCTTCAACTCGACCGCGATCGGCGCCAACAACGCCGCGTCCGGCTCCTACGGCGTCGCGATCGGCTACGCCAACATCGCCACCGGCCGCTCGACCCTGTCGCTCGGCACCAACAACCAGGCGCTCGGCGACGTCGCCATCGCCCTGGGACGGCAATCCTACGCGGTCGGCGACTTCTCGTTCGCCCAGGGCTTCATCGCCAGCGCCTACGGGCAGGATGCGCTGGCGCTCGGCCGGCTCTCCGTCGCCGGCGAGACCGGCAGCAACCCGACCGCCAGCAACATCGCGATCGGCGACAATTCCAACGCCGTCGGCGGCTCGGCGCTGGCGCTCGGCAGCGGCGCCTCGGCGACCAAGGCGCGCTCGGTGGCGCTCGGCGCCGGCTCGATGGCGCTGCGCGGCACCTTGAGCGGCACCGAGGCCTACACCACGACCACCCTCTCCTCGGCCAACACCGAGCTCTCGGTCGGCGCGGCGGGCGCGGAGCGGCAGATCACCAACGTCGCCGGCGGCCAGCAGGACACCGACGCGGTCAACCTGCGCCAGCTCCGCTCGGTCGGGAACGGCGTCGCCGGGAACGCGACCGCGCTCGGGGGCAGCTTCGGCAGCGACGGCACCTACACGGCGCCGAGCTACAGCTACAACGGAAAGCCCTACGCCACCGTGCCCGGCGTCGTCGGCGCCATCGACCAGCTCGGCCTGCGCTACGACACCGACGGTTCGGGCAACCGGCTCGCCAGCATCGACCTGACCCGCGGCGGCAGCGTCGGCTCGGCGGTCGGCATCACCGGGCTCGCGCCGGCGACGACCGACAGCGGCGCCGTGGCGCTGTCGCAGATGCCGCTGCGATATTCCACGTCGGCGGACCCGACGACCGCGAACCCGGCCACGCCCTCGAACGACGCGACGCTGGTCGGCGCCAACGGCGGCGCTCCGGTCGCCCTGCACAACCTCGCCCCGGGAAACCTCGCCTCGGGCTCGACCGACGCGGTCAACGGCGGCCAGCTGTTCACGACGAACCAGGCCGTGGCGACGAACGCCGGCAACCTCACCGCGCTGCGCAGCGGCCTCGACGCCGGCACGATCGGCCTCGTCCAGCAGGATGCCGCGAGCCGCACCATCACGGTCGGCTCGGCCACCGACGGCAGCGTGGTCGACTTCACCGGCACCGCGGGCGCGCGCCGCCTGACCGGGCTCGCCGCCGGCAGCGCCGACGGCGACGCGGCGACGGTCGGCCAGCTTCGCCTCGGCGGCAACGCCGTGATGCAGATCTTCGGGGCGGGCGCCGCGTTCAACCCGGTGACCGGCGCGTTCACCGCCCCGGCCTACGCCGTCGGCGGCCAGACCTACGGCGACGTCGGCTCGGCGCTCGCGGCGACCAACCGCCTCGCGGTGCAGTACGTGCCGGACGGCGCGAACAACCCGACCGGCGTGGTCGACCTCGCCCGGGGCAACGGCGGCAACGCGGTCGCGCTGCGCGGCGTCTCGGCCGGCCGCCTCGCCGCGGGCTCGACCGATGCGGTCAACGGCGACCAGCTCTACGCGACGAACCTCCGGGTCGCGACCAACACCAGCGACATCGCCACCAACGCGGGCGCGATCGGCACCCTGCGCCAGGGCATCACCGACGGCACGATCGGCCTGGTGCAGCAGGACCCGACGAGCCGCGCGATCCTGGTCGCCGCGGCGACGGACGGGGCGCTCGTCGACTTCCGCAACAGCGCCGGCAACGGCCGCGTCCTGCGCGGCGTCTCCGCCGGCGCGGTCGCCGCCGGTTCGGACGAGGCGGTCAACGGCAGCCAGCTCTACGACACCAACCAGGCGGTGGCGGCCAACGGCGCCCAGACCAGCACCCTGCAATCGGCGATCGGAGCCGGCACGATCGGCCTGGTGCAGCAGGACCCGACCACCCGCGACATCGCCGTCGGCGCGGGTACGGACGGCACCCGCCTGACCCTGCGCAACGCCTCGGGCGGCACCCGCCTGCTCACCGGTCTCAGCGACGGCACCATCGCCGCCGGCTCGGCCGATGCGGTGACCGGGGGGCAGCTCTACGACACCAACCAGGCGGTGGCGGCGAATGCCAGCGGGCTCGCCGCCACGAACGGCAACCTCGCGAGCCTCCAGAGCGGCATCGTGCAGGGCACGGTCGGCCTGCTGCGGCAGGACCAGGCCAGCCGCGAGCTGAGCATCGGCGCCGCGACCGACGGGACGGTGCTGAACCTCGCCAATGCCGGCGGCACCGGCCGCACCGTCGCCGGCGTCGCGGCGGGGACGCTGTCGGCGGCCTCCAACGAGGCGGTCAACGGCAGCCAGCTCTACGCGACGAACCAGGCGGTCGCGGGCCTGTCGGCGGGGGTCGCCAACGGCACCGTCGGCCTGGTCCAGCAGGATCAGGCGACGCGCGGGCTGACCGTCGGCGCCAATACCGACGGCACCACGGTGAGCTTCGCCAACCGCAACGGCACGGCGCGCACGCTCACCGGAATCGCCGGCGGCCGGATCGCCGCGGGCTCGACCGAGGCGGTCGACGGCGGGCAGGTCTACGGGCTCTCCGCCTCGCTGGCCAAGAGCCTCGGCGGCGGCGCGGGCGTGGCCGCCGACGGGTCGGTGACCGCACCGAGCTACGCGATCCAGGGCTCGCGCTTCGGCGACGTCGGCTCGGCGCTCGGCAGCCTCGACGCCGCGGTGACCAACCTCAACACCGTCGGCAGCCGCTACGTGGCGGTGCGCAGCACCGGTGCCGCGGCCCAGGCCACCGGCGCCGACAGCGTCGCCATCGGCCCGGCCTCGGTGGCGAGCGCGGCCGGCGGCGTCGCGCTCGGCGCCAACGCGGTCGCCCGCCGCGCCGGGCTCTCGGGGGCCGCCGAGGCGTTCTCGGGGGCCGCCGTCGCCTCGACCGCGGGCGCCGTCTCGGTCGGGGCCGAGGGCGCGGAGCGGCAGATCGTCAACGTCGCCGGCGGCACGCAGGACACGGATGCGGTCAACCTGCGCCAGCTCCGCGCGGTCGGCGGCAACCTCGCCGGCGCGCTGGGCGGCGGCGCGGGCTTTGCCGCCGACGGCAGCTTCACCAGGCCGACCTATGCCATCGGCGGCAAGGCGTATTCCGGCGTCGGCGACGCGCTCGCGGCGGTCGACACCTTCGCCGTCAAGTACGATGTCGACCCGGCGACCGGCGGGCGCGGGCAGTCGCTGACGCTGGCCGGCAGCGACCCGAACCAGCCGGTGCTGATCCGCAACGTCGCCGCCGGCGTGCTGCCGACCGACGCCGCCAATCTCGGCCAGGTCACGGCGCAGGTCGCGACCGCGAAGGCGCAGAGCTTCGCCTATACCGACCAGCGGGTGCAGGCGAGCTACGCCGCGAGCACGGCCTACACCGACGCCCGCGTCGCGCCGCTGGAGAAGCAGATGACCGCCTTCGGCAGCCAGCTCGCCGGCCTGCAGAACGAGGTCGGGCAGGTCCGCCAGGAGGCGCGCCGCGGCGCGGCGATCGGCCTGGCCGCCGCCTCGCTCCGCTTCGACGACCGCCCGGGCAAGCTGAGCATGGCCGCCGGCGGCGGCGTGTGGCGCGGCGAGGGCGCGGCCTCGATGGGCATCGGCTACACGCTCCCCGACGGGTCCGCGCGGGTCAACGCCACCGGCGTCGCCGCCGGCCGCGACTTCGGGATCGGCGCCGGCGCCAGCTTCACCCTCAACTGAGGCCGGCGATGCGCGCGCACGCCACCGCGGCGGCGGCCCTCGCGGCCCTGCTGCTCGCCGCGCCCGCGTGCGGCCAGGGGCACGGGCCGTCGGGCGGAGACGGCCCCCTCGGGTCGATCGCGATGCGCGGCACCGTCTCCACCGACGACCCGCCGCGCGCCCAGTTCGCGGCGCCGGCCTACCGCGTCCACCCGCCGGAGGGGGCGCCGCCGCCGGGCGAGGCGCCGGGCGACACCCGCCGGATGATCCAGGCCTTCGGCGGCTGGACCCTGATCTGCGACGAGAACCTGCGCCGGCGCCGCCGGGTCTGCAACGCGTCGCAATCGATCGTCGACGGCGACGGGGTCTTCGCCTTCAGCTGGTCGCTCGCCGCCACCAGCGCCGGCGCGCCGGTCTTTGTGGTGCGCGCGCCGGTCGGGGCGTGGTCGGCCCACACCGTCGGGTTGGCGTTCGGCACCGCCGAGGAGACCGTGATCCGCCTGGAAAGCTGTAACGCCAGCCTGTGCCTCGGCTTCCTGCCCGTCGACGAGGCCCTGCGGCGGGCGATCGCCGGGCGCGCCGCCGTCCGCGTCCGCTATCGCCGGAGCGAGAGCGCCGCCCCCGTCGCCATCGCGACCTCCCTCGACGGCCTCGCCGCGGCGATCGCCGGCATCAAGTAGCCCTCTCCCGCGCAGGCCGGCCTCAGCGCTGGGCGCGGGCCAAGTACCCGCGCCAGCCGCCGTAGCGGCCGATCTCCTCGGCGCCGACGACGCCCTCGGCCTCGACCAGGAACCCCTTCGGCCGGGTGCCGTCGGACAGGTGCAGGGTGCCGATGCCGAGGGGCTCCGGGATGGCGGACACGAAGCGGCCGAAGGCGTCCGGCGACAGTTCCCAGACCTCGGTCTCGATCGCGACGCCGGTACCGGCCGCCACCCGCAGCAGGCCCGGCCGGTGCGGCGGGCCGCCGGGCAGCGCGTAGAAGCGGTAGTCCGGCGCCGTCGCGACCGCGCGCAGGAAGCGGGCGCCGAGGCGCGTGAGCTCGCCGTTGAGGGCGAGGCCGGAGAGGTGCGCGCCGACCACCGCCAGCTCGATCGCCTCGCCCGCCGCCCGCCCCGCCGGCTCGGTCGCCGCCGGCACCGGCACGGCGCTCGCCCCGATCGGCACGCCGGACGCCGCGTGCAGCCGGGCGCCGAGCGCCGCGAGCAGCCCGTCGCAGCCGCGGGGGGCCAGCAGCGTCACCCCCGCGGGGAATGTGTCGGCCCGGAAGCGCCCGGGCACGGCAAGCGCGCACCAGTCGAGCAGGTTGACGAAGTTGGTGTAGGTGCCGAGCTCGCTGTTCGGCCCGATCGGGTCGGCGGCGAGGTCCGCCACCGTGCGCGGCCGCGGATAGGTCGGCACCGCGAGCACGTCGACCGCGTCCCAGACCGCGTCGGCCGCCCGCCGCAGCTCGGCGAGGCGATAGAGCCCGCCGAAGGCGTCGGCCGCCGAGAAGTGCTCGGCGTTCTCGATCACGGCCCGCGTCGTCGGATGCAGGATCTCGGGCCGCGTCTCGATCACGGCGCGGATCGCTTGGTAGCGCTCGGCCACCCACGGGCCGGTGTAGAGCAGGCGCGCGGTCGCGAACATCGGCGCGAAGTCGACCGGGCGGCCGGCGCCGACGAGGGCTTCGAGGTCGGCGAGGCTCGCGGCGAAGGCCGCCTCGGACAGGGCGTCGCCGGCGAAGTCCAGCCCCTGCGCATCCGGCACGCCGAGGCGCAGGCCGGGCGGGACCGCGGACGCGGCGGGCACGGGCAGGCTCCGCGAGAACGCGTCGGCGGGATCGTAGCCGACCATGGCGCGGAAGGCGGCGTCGGCGTCGGCGACGGTGCCGGCGAAGACCGAGAGCGTGTCGAGCGTCCGGCAGGCCGGGACCATGCCGCGGGCCGAGACGCTGCCGAGCGAGGGCTTCAAGCCGACGACGTTGTTCAGCCCGGCCGGCACGCGGCCCGAGCCCGCCGTGTCGGTGCCGAGCGCGAAGGCGACGAGGCCGCGGGCGACCGCCACCGCCGAGCCGCTGCTGGAGCCGCCCGGCACGTAGGCCGGGTCGAGGGCGTTGCGCGGCACCGGGTAGGGCGTGCGCACGCCGACCAGCCCGGTGGCGAACTGGTCGAGATTGGTCTTGCCGACGAGGATCGCGCCCGCCGCCAGGAGCTTTTCGACCGCGTGGGCGGTCTCGGTCGCGGTGTAGGCGAAGCCCGGGCACGCCGCCGTCGTCGCCATCCCGGCGACGTCGACGTTGTCCTTCACCGCGAACGGGATGCCCCAGAGCGGCCTGCCCACCGGATCGAACGGGCCGAGCGCGGCGAGCGCCGCCGCGGCCTCCGCCTCCGGCACCAGGCTCAGGAAGATGCCGGGATCGTCGGCGGCCGCGATGCGGCGGTAGACCTCCGCCAGGATCGTGCGCGGGTCGTCGCCGGCGGCGTAGGCCGCGTGCAGGGCGGGAATCGTCGGGAACGGGGGCATGGCGTCTCGCGGTGGTGCTTCTCGAAAGCGATCCCATCCCGCCCCGCGTCCCGAGGCGCCCGCCCCGGCGGGCCTCGAAGGCGGGCTCCTTCGAGGCCTCCGCTCGGCTGCGGCACCTCAGGACGAGGGGGGTGGGAGCGTCGGCGCTACAATCCGGCCAGCCGCGCCGCCGTCCGGGCGATCGCGCCCTCGGGGTCGACCAGCGCGTCGAGCACGGTGAAGTGGTTCGCGCCCGTCACCGGGATCAGCGGCCCGTCCAGCCCCAGGGCGCGGCGGGCGGCGTGGTAGGCGTCCGACTGGCGCCGGAGCTCGGGCAGCTCGTCGGCGCCGTACAGCACCGCGACGGGCGGCGCGCCCGGGCTCAGGTGGCGGATCGGCGAGAGCGCCGCGATCTCTTCCGCGCTCAGGCTCAAGGGGTCGTTGAGATTCGTGCCGGCGATCGGCGCGAGGTCGAAGAGGCCGCTGATCGCGAGCCCGGCATCGGCCCCGTCGGCGACCTGCGCGGCGAGGTGCCCGCCGGCCGACCAGCCGGAGACCACGAGCCTGCGCCCGCCGCCATCGGCGCGCAGCAGCGCCAGGGCGGCGCGGGCCTCGGCGACGATCGCGGTCAGGCTCGCCTCCGGCGCCAGGGTGTAGCCGACCAGCGCCACGTCGAGCCCGAGCGCCAGCGGCCCCTCGGCCATGCAGGAGAACCCGCGCCGGTCGTTGCGCTGCCAGTAGCCGCCATGGAGGAAGGCCAGCATCGGCGCGCTCGGCTGCCCGCAGCGGAACACGTCGATGCGCTGGCGCTCGCCCGGCCCGTAGGCGAGGTCCAGCGCCTCGGCATGGCGCTCGCGGAACGCGGCGCTGCGCGCGCGCCAGCCGGCGACGATGGCGGCGCTGTCGGCCACCGCACCGGAATTGTCGTAGGCCCGGCTCAGCGCCGCGCGGTCGAGGTCTTGCCAATCGGTCGTCTCGGGCATGGTCGCCGGCCTCTGGTTTGCGATCGTGCTCAGGCCGCAGCCGTTCGATCAGGCGCCAGGCCCTCCGAAGCAGGCGCGGGCCCCCTCTCCCGGGCGGGAGAGGGCTGGGGTGAGGGATGAGAACCGTCCGGAGAGGTCACGCCCCTCACCCCCACCCTCTCTCCCTGGGAGAGGGGGCCGCGTCGCGGCTCCGAGACGGATACGATCCTCGCTGCCGCAGCCACCTCAGGCCGCCTTCGGCGCATGGTGGCTGTGGAGCTGGGCCGAGAGCATGCGGCGCACGTCGTTGAAGGCGGGGCTCGACACGTCGCGGCGGCGGGGGAGGTCGATCGCGTGCACCGCCTCGATCCGGCCGGGGCCGGGCGACATCATCACGATGCGGTCGGCGAGGAAGATCGCCTCCTCGATCGCGTGCGTCACGAACAGCACGGTGAGGCCGGTGCGGCTCCACAGGTCGAGCAGCTCGTCCTGCAGCCGCTCGCGGGTCATCGCGTCGAGCGCCCCGAACGGCTCGTCCATCAGCACCACCTCAGCCTCGTTGGCGAGCACGCGGGCGATGGCGACGCGCTGCTTCATGCCCCCCGAGAGCTGGTGCGGGTAGGCGTCGGCGAAGGCCGCGAGGCCGACGAGGTCGATGTAGCGGGCGGCGGTGTCGCGCACCTCCGCGGCCGGGCGGCCCCGCGCCTTCGGGCCGAAGCCGATGTTGTCGCGCACGCTGAGCCAGGGGAACAGGCCGTAATCCTGGAACACCATCCCGCGGCTCGGGCCCGGGCCGGGGATCGGCTTGCCCCACATCAGGGCCTCGCCGCCGGTGGCCGCCTCGAAGCCGGCCACGATCCGCAGCAGGGTGGACTTGCCGCAGCCCGAGGCCCCGAGCAGGCAGACGAACTCGCCGCGGCGCACGGTGAGGTTGGCGCCGCGCAGGGCCTCGGTGCTGCGCCCCTGCGAACGGTAGGTCTTGGAGACGTCGCGCACCTCGACGATCGGCAGGGTCGGGTCAGCCATCCGAGGATCTCCGGTTCTCAACCATGCGCGGGGCTCCACGCGAGCAGGCGGCGCCCGATCTCCATGACGATCCGGTCGGAGACGAACCCGGCGACGCCGATCACCACCATGCCGCAGATGACGATCTCGGTGCGGGAGAGCTGGCGCGCCTCCATGATGATCGCGCCGAGACCCGTCTGCACCCCGGTCATCTCGCCCACCACGATGACGACCCAGGCGAAGCCGAGGCCGAGGCGCAGGCCGGTGAAGATCGAGGGCAGGGCGGCCGGCAGCACGACGCGGGCGAACTGCGCCGTCCCCGTGCATCCGAGCATGGCCGCGGCCTCGAACAATCGCGGCTCGACCGAGCGCACGCCGAAGATCGTGTTGACGAGGATCGGGTAGAACGCCCCGAGGAAGACTAGGAAGTAGGCCGAGCGCGGCCCGAGCCCGAACAGGATCATCGCCAGCGGCAGCCATGCGGTGACGGGCACCGGCCGCAGGATCTGGAAGGTCGGGTCGAGCAGCGCCCGCATCAGCGGCACGCGTCCGATCAGCAGCCCGAGCGGCAGGGCGGCGGCCGCGGCCAGCGCGAACCCGCCGAAGACGCGGGCGAGCGAGGCGGCGAGATGCGTCCACAGCGTGCCGCTGAAGGCGTCGTCGTTGATCCCGCCGACGGCCAGATCCCGCATCTCGGTCCAGACCTCGGCCGGCGGCGGGATCAGGCTGTAGGGTCTCCCGACGGTGGCGAGGTGCCAGACCAGCGCGAGCGCGACGGGGAGGGCGAGCGCGAGGGCGGGCGCCGTCAGGCGCCGGAGGATGCTCACGGCGAACGAGGCCCGGTCGCGATGGCGTGTAGCGCGGGTCCCCCCTCCCGTTCGGGAGGGGGACAGGGCGAGGGGCATGACCTCTCCGGACAGACCGGCCCCCTCACCCCAACCCTCTCCCGAACGGGAGAGGGGGAGCGCCGCGTCGCCGGCGGCGGCCGATCCGGCCTCCGTCGCTGCCATCGCGCTCATGTCACGCGTCACGCATCGCGTCGACGAAGGTGGTGTCGATGAAGCCGGGCTCGGGCAGGCGCTTGATCTGCTTGAGGGCGAGCATGTGCTGGGCGTAGGCCTCGGCCTTCTTGACCTCGTCCGGGCCGAGCTGCCACGTCAAGTCGACGTTGGGAGCCGAGATCGCCAGCGCCTCGCGCTTCTGGCCGAGCTTGGCCACCGCCATGTCGATCATCGCGTCGCGGTTCTTGGCCGCGAACTCGGTGCCCTTGCGGTGGATCTCCAGCATGGTGCGCACGAGGTCCGGCTTGCTCGCGATCGTGTCGCGGTGGGTGCCGAACACCATGTTGAGCGAGCCCATCGCGGTGCCGTAGGGGTACTCGACGAGCTGGCCGACGCCGCTCGACAGGCTGACGCCGGGGGCGGGCTCGGCGCCGACATAGGCGTCGATGTCGCCCCGCGCCAGGGCGATGTGCATCTCCGAGAACGAGATCCGCACCGGCACGATGTCCCGGATCGACAGCCCCTCCATCCGCATGCGCTCGAGGGCGAACACCTCCTGCGTCGAGCCGGGCCACAGGGCGACGCGCTTGCCCTTGAGGTCCTTGATCGCGCGGATGTCGGAATCCTTCCTGGAGATGATTGCCATGCCGCCGTTGCAGGTCGAGGCGATCACCGTCAGCGGCTCGCCAGCGGCCGCGCCCAGCGTCGCCGAGGCGATGCCGAAGGTGCCGAAATCCACCGACTTGGTGACCACCGCGTTCTTGCACTCGGTCGGGCTCTCGAACGGGATCACCTCGACCCGGGTGCCCGCCGGCGTGAAGCGCTCGTAGAAGTACGGCGCGATCGAGTGGATCAGCTTGAGCGAGCCCATGCGGATCGTCACCGGCTCCGCCGCCCGGGCGACGAACGGGGCCGAGACCAGCCCGGCCCCGAGGCCGGCGAGGAGGGTGCGGCGGTCGATCATGGCTTCACTCCGGGGTCGGCGACGAGTCGAAGCCTAGCTGCGCCGACCGTTGCAAACGAGTGCTCGTTCGGGATCGTGCCGTTGCGGTTCGGGCAACGGGTGGCCTAGGCTTGCCGGAGCGGGTTGCAGGACCCGTGCCCGAAGCGGGTCTTGGCGATGAAGCACACCCGGACGCTGGCCTGCATCGCCGAGATCGCCCGGAGCGGCTCGATCCGCCGGGCGGCCGAGCGCCTGAACATCGCGCCCTCGGCGCTGACCCGTCAGGTCCAGGACATCGAGTACGAGCTCGGCACGCCGATCTTCGAGCGGCTGGCGCAGGGGATGCGGCTCAACGCGGCCGGCGAGCTGCTGGTCCGGCACGCGCGCGACCAGCTCGCCGACCTCGAGCGGGTGCGCTCGCAGATCGCCGACCTCTCCGGGGTCCGGCGCGGGCACGTGGCGCTCGCCTGCAGCCAGGCCTTCGTCACGCAGGTGGTGCCGGAGGAGGTCCAGGCCTATCGCGCGCGGTTTCCGCTGGTCGGGTTCACGGTGCAGGTCCGCGACCACGTCCAGGCGGTGGCGGCGCTGACCGCGTTCGAGGCCGACCTCGCCCTGGTGCTGCAGCCGCCGCCCTCGGCCGACCTGCACGTTTTGTATTCCTGCCGCCAGCCGCTCTGCGCGCTGATGCGGGCCGGCCATCCCCTCGCCCGCGAGACCGGGCCGGTGCGCCTGCGCGACTGCCTCGCCCACGCGATGGCGCTGCCCGACCGGTCGCTGGCGATCCGCCTGCACCTCGAGCAGGCCCTGGCGCGGCGGGGGGTGCCGCTCGGGCCGGTGGTCGAATCGAGCTCGCTCGAGTTCCTGCGCAACCTCGTGCTGCGCGAGGAGGCGGTCAGCCTGCAGGTGCCGAGCGGCATCCCCGACGATCCCCGCCTCGTCAGCCGCCCGATCGACGGGCGCGACCTCGACCCGATGGTGATGATCCTCGGGCAGCTGCGCGGGCGCCTGCTGTCCGTCGCCGCGGCGAAGTTCGCCGACCAGCTCACCCAGAGCCTCGACCGGCGGCAGGCGGGGGCCTGAGGCGCGGGAGCGAAACCGCGCCCGCCGACTTTCCCGTGCGGGCCAACCAGGACAGCGACGCCATGAAGACCGACCGACGCCTGATCCACGCGAGCGAGAACGGCGACCGCTGGTGGCTCCGCCGCGCCGACGGCGCCGAGGCCGTGATCCTGCACGAGCCGAACGCGTCGTCCGGCGGCCGCACCTCCGAGACCGCGATCGGCGCCTTCCTGCGCGCCGGCGCGGGCGGGCCGGAGCACCGGGCCCTGCTCGACCTGATCGGCACGCTGGTCGACCAGCCGCCCGCCGCCCCGCCGGCCCCCGCGCCGGAGCCGGGCGCCGCCGCCGCCGAGCCGACGCCCGGCGAGGAGCTGGCCTGATCCGACGCGCCGGCGGACAAGCTCGGAAGACCGGGCCTCAGCGCGCCTTCAGCACCATCCGGCACTCGGCCGGCAGGGCCGCCATGGTCATCGGCGGCCGCGGCTTCGGCTTGGTCTTCGCCGGCTTCGGGTGGAGGATCGCGTCGCTGAACCAGTAGGCGAGCTCCTCGCCGCAGCCGTCGCCCGGGGGCGGGGCGGCCTGGTCGCCGCAGGAATCCTGGCCGTCCGGGCAGGCGAGGCGGATATGGTAGTGGTAGTTGTGCCCGTACATCGGGCGCACCTTGCGCAGCCAGCCGCGGTTGCCGTCCGCCTCGCGGCACAGGGCCTTCTTGATCGCCGGGTTGACGAAGATGCGCGCCACCTCCGGTTGCTCGGCGGTGAGGCGGATCAGGCTCAGCCGCTCCGGCGTCCAGGTGTCGGGGTCGATGTCGAGGCGGTCCGGCCGCACCATGTCGGTGGCCGAGGTCTCCTCGCGTTCCGCCCGCGTCATGCGCCGGTCCGGCATCGGGGTGAGCCACACGTCGGCGTCGAGCCCGAGCTGGTGCGAGGCGTGGCCGGTGAGCATCGGGCCGCCGCGGGGCTGGGACATGTCGCCGACGAGCAAGCCCGGCCAGCCGACCCGCGGCGCCTTGCCGGCCAGCCGCTCCAGGAAGTCGACGAGGTAGGGCGTGCCCCAGTTCCGGTTGCGCGACAGGCGCATCACCTGCCACGTCGCCCCGTCGATCGGCAGCGCGGCGCCGCCCGAGAAGCAGCCCTTGGCATAGGAGCCGTAGGCGTGGGTCGGGCCGGAGGTCGGGCCGGTGACCCGGCCGAACAGCGCCTTGGCCGGGGTCGAGGGCGCGTCGGGATTCTCCAGCGGCGGCAGGGGTTTGGGGTTGAGGCTGCCCTTGTCCTGGGCGTGGGCGGCGGAGGCCGCGAGCGCCGAGGCGAGCGCGAGGGCGGCGGGGAGGGCGAGGCGGCGCTTGTGCATGCGGGTCTGTGTATCCGGTCCGGCGGTCGCGCGTCGAGGATCGGAACGTCGCCCGCCGCCGGGGCGTTTTTCGGGCAGACCCGTGCCGCGCCCGCCGAGCGCGGGCGCACCCACCGAGCCCGAGGCCGCCGCATGACGCCCGCACCCGAGATCCCGGCCGCGAACCCCGACGAGCAGCCCCGCAGCCTGATCGCCCACGACCGCGTCGTCGGCACCGACGTGCGCCGCCCCGACGGCACCAAGGTCGGGCGGATCGAGCGCTTGATGCTGGACAAGCGCTCGGGCCAGGTCGCCTACGCGGTGATGAGCTTCGGCGGGTTCCTCGGTCTCGGCGAGGGGTTCCACACCCTGCCCTGGGGCGTGCTGCGCTTCTCGCCCGAGCACGACGCCTACGTCGTCGACATCACCGAGGCGCAGCTGCGCGACGCGCCGCCGCGCTCGCCCGAGGGCACCGATCCGGCCGAGGACCGCGCCTGGGAGGAACGGGTCCACCGCTACTACAACGCGGCGCCGTACTGGGGCCTGTGACGCGGGCGCGGCCCGGCTACGTCGTCGGCCCGCACCAGCCCGGCAGGTAGTTGGTCTCGGGCGCCTTGGCCAAGGCCATCGCCTCCTCGAGCGCGGCCGAGAAGTCGTTCTCGACCCGCTTGGGCTTGATGTGGCGGCGGAGATAGTCGGCCCAGAGGAACTCGCTGAACGGCGTGGTGTCCTTGGCGAAGCCGCCGGCCCGGCGCAGCTCGCCGGCGAGGCTGCGGAAGGGGTCGTCGGCGAGGTCCCCCATCGTCTTCGGGATCTCCTTGAACCCGACGCGGACGCCGTCCGCATCGTAGGGGTGGACCCACGATTTGTGGTCGCACACCGTCCAGAACGCATCCTTCTCGAGGTGGTGGAGGTCGGCGACTACGGTGACCAGAACGCTCTCGACGCCCTCCTCCATGAGGGCGCGGGAGAGGTGGTGGTGGTCGATGACGTAGTGGTGCTTCTTCGGCCCGAGCAGGGTCGGCACCATGTGCGCCCCGAGGAAGGCGGCGCGCTTGTCCTCGTCGTAGTCGCGCCAGCGCCGGCGCTTCTCGGCGACCTCCCGGTAGCCCACGGTCATCTGCGTCGGGCGCAGATCCGCGATCGGGACGGGCGCCAGCACCGGCTCTCGGATGGCCATCGATTCGGTGTTCCCACGGTCGGGCTCTCGAGGCCCCCGCGGCGATCTGTCATGATTCCGGTGCCGGCGGGAAGGCGCGATCGGCACCCCGCCGTTCACGGTTGCGACAGCCGGCGGCCTCGCAGCCGAGCCTCGCAGCCGAACCTTGCAACGGCTGATTTCAGGGATGCCGTCGCGCTGCCCGCGGCACGCGCATGCGCGCCGCCAGGGCCGGGTCTCAGGTCGAGACCGGGCTGTCCTTGCGCAGGTGCCGAAGCGCGCGGAACGGCAGCAGCAGGAACTTCACGAGGGCCCGGACCGCGAGGAAGGCGGCGACCGAGGCGACCAGGGCAATGGTTTTCAACAAGGGCTCGCGCGCTCCATCCGAGGGGGTCGTCCGAGGGGTCGTCCGGCAGAATCGTCATCGCGGCGGCCCCGGCCGGGCGCCGCATCCGCGGTGCCGCTGGGGCCACGCCGTCAGGACGCGCTCCAAAGCCGGCGAGATTAAGGGGCTCGATCCCGGAACCATGCGGCCGGCGGAGCGGGCCGCCGGGCCCGCCGCGAACACGCCGCCCGCTTTGAAACCCGTGCCGCGCCGGGCCCGCTCCGGCGGCGTTTCGGCTCGGCCTTGCCAAAGCCCTGCGACGATCTGTAATGATGGCAGGCCCTGTCCGGTCCTCACGGGATCGTTTGTGCGCCGACGCCCGCGAACGGGCGACGGCGCGCCCTCGGCGGCGACGCTTCTCCGCCGCTGCGGCCCTGGACGGCCGGGGATCTGCACACGCGACGGGCCTTGTCCCGGCGCATGAGTTTCATGGAATTCGCGGCCGCCTCGGCATGACGGGACGGTCGAGATGGTTTTCGCGAGGTCGGGAATACAGATGGACGGAGGCACAGCATCGATTGCCGTTGCCCGTGCCGTCAGCGTGCGCGATGCGCGTCGCGCCGATCCGTCCGTTCCCCCGATCAGGTTCAACCCCAGGCGCAGCGGAAGCGCGCGCCGAGCGGCGGTTGACGGCAATCCCTTCAGTTCAGCCCCCGCGGCCTCGGTTTCGAGGCCGGCGCGAGCCCTCTCCCTGACGGCCTTCAGGCCGGGCGAGGCTCCACCGGGACACGGGCCCAGGAGAGCGACGTCCGCCGCCATGTCGAAAGTTCGTCATGGCCAACAACAAGATGCTCATCGACGCGATGCATCCGGAAGAGACCCGGGTCGTCACGGTTCACGGTTCTAGGGTCGAGGAATTCGACTTCGAGGCGGCCAACCGGCGCCAGCTTCGCGGCAACATCTACCTTGCCAAGGTGACGCGCGTGGAGCCTTCGCTCCAGGCCGCCTTCGTCGAGTACGGCGGCAACCGCCACGGCTTCCTCGCCTTCTCGGAGATCCACCCCGACTACTACCAGATCCCGCTCGCCGATCGGCAGGCGCTGCTCGAGGACGAGGCCCGCGACGCCGAGGAGCACCGCGAGCGCGAGGAGCGCCGCCGCAAGTCGCCGCGCAACAACGGCCGCCGCGTCCGCGGGCGCCGGGCCGAGGCCGCCGCGGCCAAGCTCGACGAGACCGTGAGCACCGAGGACGTCGCGCACGCGACCGAGACGTCGCACGAGGCTTCGCACGCGGACGAGCACGGCGCCCAGGCCGGCGAGCCCCGTCACGACGAGGCCCAAGGGCACGAGACGCAGGCGCACGAGACGCACGTGCACGAGGCGCCGGCGCACGAGACCGGGTCCGGCGCGGATCACGCCGGCGGGACGCCGTCGGGCGAGGCGCCGGCCGAGGGTGCGATCGCGCCGGGAAGCGACGCATCCGCCAGCCTGCCCGAGACGGCGATCGGCGAGCCCGCCGCGGAGACGCAGGACACGGCGGAGGCCCACGCGCCCGAGGCCGACGCGCCCCGCGATGCGGTCGCTCCCGAGGCCGCCGACGCGGCGCCGCGCCCCGAGGCGATCGTCGCCGTGGCCGAGAGCCTCACCGTCGCCGAGGCGCCGGCGGCGTCCGAGGATGAGTCCGACGAGGACGAGTCCGACGACGAGGACGAGGACGACGACTCGGACGACGAGGACGAGGACGGCGACGACGAGGAGTCCGACGAGGACGAGGGCGACGAGGATCCCGACGCCGAGCCGAAGATCTCGCAGGTCGGCGGCAACGGCGACGCGCTCGGCGAGCTGCCCGAGCGCCCGCGCAGCCACCGCCGCCACTACAAGATCCAGGAGGTGATCAAGCGCCGCCAGATCATCCTGGTGCAGGTCGTCAAGGAAGAGCGCGGCACCAAGGGCGCGGCGCTCACCACCTACCTGTCGCTCGCCGGCCGCTACTCGGTGCTGATGCCGAACACCGGCCGCGGCGGCGGGATCTCCCGCAAGATCACCTCGGCCGCCGACCGCAAGCGCCTCAAGGAGACCGCCCAGGCGCTGGAGGTGCCGGACGGCATGGGCGTGATCCTGCGCACGGCGGGCGCCTCGCGCACCATGCCGGAGATCAAGCGCGACTTCGAATACCTGATGCGGCTGTGGGAGAGCGTGCGCGAGCTGACCCTGTCCTCGACCGCGCCGGCGCTGGTCTACGAGGAGGGCTCGCTGATCAAGCGGGCGATCCGCGACCTCTACAACAAGGACCTCGACGAGGTCCTGGTCTCGGGCGAGGCGGCCTACGCGGAAGCGCGCGACTTCATGCGGATGCTGATGCCGCAGCAGGCGAAGGTGGTGAAGCCCTATCGCGACCCGACGCCGATCTTCGCCAAGCATGGCGTCGAGCAGCAGCTCGACGCAATGTTCTCGACCCACGTGACGCTGAAGTCCGGCGGCTACCTCGTGATCAACCCGACCGAGGCCCTGGTCTCGATCGACGTGAATTCCGGGCGCTCGACCCGCGAGCACGACATCGAGGACACCGCGCTGCGCACCAACATGGAGGCGGCCGAGGAGGTCGCCCGCCAGCTGCGCCTGCGCGACCTCGCCGGCCTGGTGGTGATCGACTTCATCGACATGGAGGAGAAGCGCAACAACCGCGCGGTCGAGAAGAAGCTCAACGACTGCCTGAAGAACGACCGCGCCCGCATCCAGGTCGGGCGGATCTCGCCCTTCGGCTTGATGGAGATGAGCCGCCAGCGCATCCGCACCGGCGTGCTCGAATCCTCGTCGATCCCGTGCGTGCATTGCGGCGGATCGGGCTTCGTGCGCGCCACCGCGTCGGTCGCGCTGCACATCCTGCGGGCGATCGAGGAGGCGCTGCTCAAGGCGTCGAGCCACAACCTGATCCTGCGCACCCGCACCGAGGTGGCGCTCTACATCCTCAACCAGAAGCGCGGGCACCTGCACGAGCTCGAGATGCGCTTCGGCGTCAGCGTGACGATCGCCGCCGACGAGCGGCTCGGCGCCACCACCGCCTACCAGCTCGATCGCGGCGAGCCGGCCCAGCGCGCTGAGGGTCCGGTCACCGGGATCCGCGCCGTGGCGATCTCGCCGATCTCCGAGATCGAGGAGGACGACGGCTTCGAGGAGGCCGAGGACGAGACCGCCGAGGAGGCGCTCGCGCAGGACGCCCTCGGCGAGGCCGATGCGGACGACGAGGCCGAGGATGCGCGCGAGGCCGGTGCCGAGCGCTCGGAGAAGTCGGACGAGGGCGACGGCCAGCGCCGCCGCCGGCGTCGCCGGCGCAAGCGCGGCGGCCGGCCCGAGGGCGGCGAGGCCGAGCGCGGCGCGCAGGCCGGCGCCGAGGCGGGCGACGAGGACGCCGAGGGCGACGCCATCCCGGGCGATATCAACGAAGGCGAGGCCACGGAGGGCGGCGACGCCGAGCCCGCCGAGGCGCAGGCCCGCGAGTCCGCGGCGCCGGCCGACGGCGAGGAGGATGCCGGCGGCCGCCGCCGGCGCCGGGGACGTCGGGGCGGCCGCGGCCGCGCCGAGGGCCGCCGCCGGGCCGGCGGCGAGGCCACGGTGGTAGCGTCCCCCCTGCCCGAATGCGCCGCGTTCGTAGCCGACGCACTGCCCGACG